>JANQPS010000565.1 GCA_028285365.1 Thermoanaerobaculia bacterium
GGAACAGCGGGTGGCGATCGCTCGAGCCATCGTGACAGATCCCTCGCTACTGCTGGCCGACGAGCCGACGGGTGACCTCGACGCCGAGAGCGCCGAGGAGATCCTCGACCTGCTGGATCAGCTCAACACCGAGTTCGGCAAGACCATCATCATGGTCACCCACGATCCCAAAGCTGCAAGGCGCGCCGGTCGCGCGATTCGCATCGAGAAAGGCCTGCTCGTGGACAACACTCTGGCCGAGCCCGCGGCGATGGCCGAAGCAGAGGTGGTGTGATGGCCAAACTGATCTGGCGAAACCTCCTGCGCAGCAAGCGACGCACCTTTCTCACGGTGGGAAGTGTCGCGCTGGCTCTGTTCATCCTCACGCTGCTGGTTTCGTTGCTCAATGCCATGAGCAGTGTTGGGGGGCCGAGTGCGGCCGACCGCCTCGTCGTGCGCAACGCGATCTCTCTGACGTTCCCGATGCCCGAGGCTTATTGGCAGCGGCTGCGAGGACTCGAACACGTCGAGCAGGTCACGATTCTCGATTGGTTCCAGGGCGTCTACAAGGACACCCGGCCCGAGAACTTCTTCCCGCGATTTGCGACCGATCCGGACACGCTGTTCGAGGTGTTCCCCGAGTATCAGATCAGCGAGGAGGAGATGGCCACGTGGAAGGCCGAGCGCGACTCCTTCATTGCCGGGAGGTCTCTCGCCGAGAAGCAGGGCTGGTCGATCGGCGATCGGATTGCGATCAAGGGAGACATCTATCCCGTCGACCTCGACATCGTCCTCCGAGGAACCTTCGTCGATGCGAACAGCGAGAACAACGAACAACAGTTGTTCTTCCATCGGCCCTATCTCCAGGAGGCGATAGGCAACCCTGGAACCGTGAACAACTTCTGGATGCGCATCGATGATCCCGAGAACGCTCCCGCGGTCATCACGGCAGCCGAGAAGATGTTCGAGAACTCGAGTGCCCAGGTGCGCGCCGAGACCGCCGAGGCGTTTGCGATGTCCTTCATGCAGATGCTCGGGAACATCCAGTTCCTGTTTGGCGCCATCGGGGCCGCGATCGTGGTCTCGATTCTCCTGATCACCGCCAACACCATGGCCATGGCTGCGCGTGAGCGCACCAGTGAAGTGGCCGTGCTGCGCACCCTCGGTTTTCGAAAGCCTCAGGTCGTAGCCATGGTGATCGTCGAGTCGATCATCGTGGGGTTGATCGGTGCGCTGGTAGGAGTCGGACTCGCTGCTGCTCTCCTGCCCGGCGTCAACGAAGCGATGCGTGCGACCCCGCTGTTCGTCGGCGAGCTGACGGTGGCTCCGATCGTCTTGAGCATTGCCCTGACCATTGGTCTCGCGATTGGTCTGATTGCCGGTGCGTTCCCGGCGTCGGCGGCAGCACGTCTCAAGATCGTCGACGGTCTGCGGCGAGTCTGAGGAGGGCAGCACGATGATCCCGATCAAGTATCACTACCGCAGTCTGTTCGTTCGCAAGAGCGTGACCCTGATGACTCTCGGCTCGATCGCTTTTGTGGTGCTCGTCTACATCGGCGTGCTGGCCCTGGCCGGCGGTCTTCGTGCTGCGTTCTCGGCTACCGGCGACCCCTCGACGGTGCTCGTGCTTCGTGATGGAGCTCAGAGCGAGATGGCCAGTGGCTTCGCGACCGACACCCACCGCGTGCTCGCGAATCTTCCCGGCGTTCTCAAAGACGACTCCGGCCGGCCGCTCGCTTCGGGAGAAACGATCACCGTTCAGATCGCGAAGCGGCGAGACGGCACCGAGACCAACGTCACGATCCGCGGCGTCAGAGACGAAGCGTTCGCGTTGCGGTCCAGTATCGAGATCGACGAGGGACGGCGGTTCGAAGCCGGCAAGGGAGAGATCCTCATCGGCGCCGGTCTGGCGGACCGCCTCGGGCTGGGACTGGGCTCCGAGATGAAACTAGGGCGGCTCGACTTTCGAATCGTCGGCACCTTCGAGGGAGGTGGCGCCAACAGCGCCGAGATCTGGGGTGACGTCGACGAGATCGGCAACTCGTTCCAGCGCACCAACTACTACTCGTCGACGCGACTGCGAGCGGCGTCACCTTCGGCCGTGGATGAGCTGATTGCCACCGCGGAAGGCGATCAGAGGCTGCGCGTCGAGGCCCTACGCGAAACCGAGTACTACGAGCAGCAGACCAACGCCTCGAGTGCTCAGTTCATCATTCTGGGCAACGTGCTGGCGGTGCTGATGGCCGTCGGGGCCTGTTTCGCGGCCGCCAACACGATGTACTCGCAGGTCGACGCGCGTGGGCGTGAGATCGGTACGTTGCGAGCCTTGGGTTTCAGGCGCCGAACCATCATCGGTGGTTTTCTGATCGAGGCGATCATCCTGGGACTGCTGGCCGGAGCGTTTGGTGCTCTCCTCTCCTTGCCCCTCAACACCATCTCGACGGGCACGATGAACCAGCTGACCTTCAGTGAGATCACCTTTCAGCTGAGAACGACCCCTTCGGCGATTTTTGCCGGTGTCTTCCTGGCGACGATCACCGGCGTCATCGGTGGACTGCTGCCCGCGTTCTCGGCGTCGCGGGCGCAGATCACTCAGCTGCTGCGCGCCGCCTAGGCGCGTCGTTCTCGGGGCATCCGGGCCGGCCTCCAGTCGCGAGGAGCCGGCCGTGGCTCTGTTTGTCAGGGCCTGGCTCGACGCGGTACCAGTACGCTCCCTGAGGTCTGGACCGACGCGTCAGGCGGCAAGCGGCCTGACGACAAACAGCAGGTCGCCCTCGTTGATGAGCTGGCCGTCGGTCGCGTTGACCCGGACGACCTCGTACTGGGACTCGGGATCGTAGAGCTCGGACTCGCGGTTGAAGCTCGCCAGCGAGATCTCGTCGAACAGCTTCATCGCTTCGAGCAGGCAGAGCGTGCTCGACGTGTCGATGTGGTCGCCAACCTCGACGAAGGCCGGCTTGTCGGGTGCCGGTGCGCCGTAGAAGATGCCCTGTGACACGGCGACGACCTTGAGCTCGCCGCTGCCGTCGATGGTGATCGCTCCGCGATCGAGGCCTCCGCGACGCCCGCCGCTGCGTTCGTCGATCTCGGCCGCCAACGCCGCCACGTCGAGGCGCTCGGTGAGCTTGGGCAGCAGGTTCGTATCGTGCTCGCCCGCGCGGAACTCGGCATCGGCGAGGATGCGACAGAGCAAGGGGATGTTCGTGCCGATACCTTCGATGCGGACGCGGTCCAGGTAGACGAGCAACTTGTCGATGGTCTGCTCTCGGTCCGGCGCCTTGCAGATCACCTGAGCGACCAGGTTGTCGTAGTAGGGAGATACTCGGCTGCCCGTCTCGATGCAGGCCAGGACCTCGACCTGCGGATCTTCTGGGAACTCGCACAGAGTGACGGTTCCGGGATCTGCCATGAGTCGGGTCTCGCCGCCCTGCTGAATGATGCGCTCGGCGTTGATGCGGACCTCGATGGCGTAACCCTGTTCCTCGAACTCGACATCGTCGGCGCCCAGT
>JANQPS010000568.1 GCA_028285365.1 Thermoanaerobaculia bacterium
TCTCACCAAGGCGCTCGCTCGCCAAATCACCCGCCATACCGTGCACGAAGACCGCGACCTGAGCCGCAGCGACGGTATCGAACCCCTGGGCCAACAGCGATCCGATCGCTCCGGCCAAGACGTCACCCGTGCCGCCGCTGGCCAGTCCGGGGCCGCCGGTCGGATTGATCCAGGTGGCGCCCCCGGACTCTGCGATCACGGTACGCCTGCCCTTGAGCACGACGACAGCACCTGACGAGCGTGCGGCCTCACGAGCAGCAGCAACACGATCCTCCTGTACCTCTCGAGTCTCGATATCCAGGAGTCGAGCCAGTTCACCTGGATGTGGTGTCAGGACCCTGGTGTCCGCGGGCGAGCTCCCGTTTCGGAGCTCGGTCAGATCGGAGAAGGCATTGAGTCCGTCCGCGTCGACGACCAGAGGGAGCTCACAGCTCTCGACCAGGTCACGAACGAGCTGGGTGGTTCCCGAGGCTCTTCCAAGACCCGGCCCCAGAACCATCGCGTCGCGCGACTCCGACTCTCCGAGCACTCGTTCCAGGTGGTTCTCATCCAGCACGCCGTCGGTCCCGTCGCCCGGCCGCAGATCGAGCGTCATGGTCTCGGGGGTCGCAGACGCGCATTCCGCTCGCACGTCAGCAGGTGTCGCCAGAGTCACCAGTCCAGCCCCTGCCCGATGGGCCGAGCGACATGCCAGGACTGCAGCGCCGGACATCCCCAGCGAGCCTGCCACGACCAGCAGATGACCGTGAGAGCCCTTGTGTGAGTCGGGATCGCGTTCCGCCAGCCAACCCGAGAGCTCGCCAGCCGTCAGCAGGTGAAGCGAGGGTCCTGGCGCTTCGTGCTCATCGAACGGGACTCCGAGATCGGCCACGATCACCTCACCTGCTGCTTCACAGGCGGGCGGCAAGACCAGCGCGACCTTCGGTGCCGCAAAGGTGACCGTCAGGTCGGCGCGAACCGCCGCTCCCAGACCGCGATGTGAAGATGCATCGACGCCACTCGGGACATCGATCGCTACGGTGGTCGCGCTCGACTCGTTGATCCTCTCGACGAGCTCGAGAGGCACACCTTCGAGGGCCCGATTGAGCCCGGTGCCGAAGAGGCCGTCGACGATGACACCGTCACCTACCCAATCGATGGCTCCAAGGACCTCATCACGCTCAGTGCCACAGATCGTGATCCCGAGGTTCCGACAGATCTGCAGCTGATGATCAGCGTCAGGCCCCAGCGAGCCCTGCCTGGGCGTCCAGAGCACGATCGACGTCTCATGTCCCCGCGTCATCAGGTGACGCGCGACGGCGAGTCCATCGCCGCCGTTGTTGCCTGGGCCACAAAACACCAGGACACGTCCTGCGCAACCGCGCTCTCCAATGGCGTCTGCTACACCAATTGCCGCGTTCTCCATGAGCACCTGGCCAGGCACGCCGAGTCGGTCCATCGCGTGGACCTCGAACCGACGCATCTCGTCACGATCGAAAACTCTCACAACCATGCCCACTCGTGGAGCAAGCCCCGAGAGCGAGGCGCTCGCTCGGGATCGGCATCTAGTCCGGCCAGTCCCTCAGGACCACGAAGTCGGCGGCAGAGAGCTCGTAGGTCATCGGGGGTGTCGATATCCGCTACGACCTCCAGGAGATCGACTCGAAGCCCCAGCTCGATACATCGCTCGCGCGTTTGCTCGAGCACGGCGTCCGTGCTCCAGGCGATGTTGGCAAACAAGCGGGGGTTCAGCGTCGAGGATCGCGATCCGATGAGGTAGTAGCCACCGTCGACACTGGGCCCGATGACGACGTCGGCATCCCCACTTTCGAGACGCCCGAGGCCCTTTGCCACCGTATCCGCGGACAGCTCG
>JANQPS010000587.1 GCA_028285365.1 Thermoanaerobaculia bacterium
CGGTGCAGCTTCCGAGCAACGCCCTCCATGCGTTCATCGAGTTGCACATCGAGCAGGGCCCTCTGCTCGAGCGCCAGGGCCTCGACCTCGGCATCGTGACTGCCATAGCGGCGCCGGCCGCCCTCACCGTGCGCTACCGAGGGCCCGGTGGACACGCCGGCGCCGTCCTGATGCGCGAACGTCACGACGCCCTCCTCGGAGCCGCCCGACTGGTCGACGCCACCGATCGTTTCGCACGAGCTATCGGCGGAGAAGATACGGTGGCCACAGTTGGCCAACTCGACGTTCATCCCAACGCGATCAACAGCATTCCGAGCGATGTAGCCCTGGGGATCGACGTGCGCGACATCGACGAGACGCGACGCGACGCCGTGCTCTCGGCCATCAGGACCGAGGCCGGGCTCATCGGTGAGGTACTCGGGCTTCGTACGGAGGTAGAGCTGCTCAATCAGGACGCTCCCGCCCGATGTGACGAGAACCTCGTGAGATACGTCCGCGATGCCGCCACCTCTCTCGACGCGAAGACCCTGGAGTTGCCGAGTCGGGCCTACCATGACGCGTTGTTCATGAGTCGACTCGCCCCGACCGTGATGATCTTCGTCCCCTGCCGTGACGGGATCAGCCATCGCCCGGAAGAGTGGGTCGAACCGCAGCAGCTCGCAACCGGTTGCGCGGTTCTGGCAAAAACCCTGGCTCTGGCGAGCCACGAGGGGGCACTAGCAAGGGCAGAGTGAGGGCGACCGCTCCAGGGACGTTGCGAGCGCGCCGGAGCCGGTCCAGCTAAACTGGCGTCGTGAGCTTCGAAGTCAAGAGTCAGAGCTACGGCAAGTCGTCCGTTCGTCTCCTCCAGCTGAACCGTTCGGCTGGTGAGCACACCGTCACCGAACTGAGTGTTCGGGTGCTCCTCGACGGTGACTTCGACACCGCCTACACAGACGGTGACAACCGTGCGGTCGTCCCTACGGACACCATGAAAAACACCGTATACGCGCTCGCCCACGGCCTCGAGGCGGCGCCGATCGAAGCGTTCGCGGCAAAGCTGGCTCGACACTTCACGAAGAGCTACGAGCAGGTGGAGAGAGCCGAGGTCGAGATCGATCAGAAACTCTGGGCACGCCTGTCCCCGGCACGCGGCGACGTCACGATCAATGCCTTTCGCGCCCTCGGACCCGAGGTCTGGACAACCCGGGCGACGAGCCGTCACGGGCATCTCGAGCTCCGCTCAGGACTGGTGGGACTCGAGATCCTCAAGACCGAACACTCCGGCTTCTCCGACTTCCCCAGGGACGACTACACCACGCTCCTGGATACCGACGATCGTCTCCTCGGAACGTCACTGCGAGCGTCGTGGCGCTACTCTCGCGAGCCGTCTGATCCGCTCGACTCCCGTCTGGCCGCGCAGGCTGCCCTTCTGGAGACGTTTGCCCAGCATGAAAGTCGTTCGGTGCAGCACACTCTCTACGAAATGGCGATCGCGACTTTGAAAGTCGTCTCACAGATCGACGAGATCACCCTTGCGATGCCCAACCAGCATCGAATCATCGCCGACCTGGCTCCCTTCGGCATCGACAACTCCATCGGCAACGACCGCGTGATCTTCGTGTCGACCAGCGAGCCGTACGGGGACATCTCCGCCACTGTCAGACGACTTCGCGACGACGACTGAACGTGGCTCGGGCTGACTGGCACGGGAGCGGCTGGACTCGTAGCTGAGAACGTCCTGAGCGAGAACGGCCCGTCAGCAGAAAGATGAGCTCAGCGATCAGCACGGGCGATAGCCTCCGGCTTCACAGCCGACGGATGGTCACGGCTTCGGGCTGCATGCCAGCCACCGTGCGAATCGAGGAGGGACGCTTCGTCGAGGTCACCTCTGGCAACCACTGTCCAAAAGGCGCTGAAGATCTCGGCAACCTGGTCGTCTCGCCCGGATGTGTCGACTCCCACGTGCACTGCAACGAGCCAGGTAACACCGCGTGGGAAGGGTTCGCG
>JANQPS010000619.1 GCA_028285365.1 Thermoanaerobaculia bacterium
GGGCGACCTCCTCGGCACAGACCCGAGCGGGCCCGACCTGCTGGGTGTCAGTGCGCGAGATGGCGACGACGAACTCGTCGTGGCTCTGCGGTTCGCGACCGCGATCGCCGACAACGGTCAGTTCCCACCGGTTCATGGTTTTGTCGACCTCGACCTCGACGGCATCAACGCCTCCGGCGGACAGCCGTCCGTCGACTTTCTGACCCCGTACGAGTCGTCACTCGGAAGTGAGCTGCACGTCACCCTCAACTCCTACGATCCGAGCGCCGGAACCATGGAGCTGGTCGAATCGAGCTCAGGCACCACTGTCGGCCAGGTCCCGGCCAACCTCGACGACGACCTGCTGGAGATCGTCATCGGCCGAAACCTACTGGGCGACGGTCCGGTTCGTCTGGCGGCGGTCGTGGGGACTCCGGACGAGGTGACGGACGCGGCTCCCAACGGCGGCTTCGTCTCCTCTTCCCCGGCGAGCGCCAACGTGAACCTGCAGTCGGGTCGGTTTGCCCTCACGGTCGACTGGACCGATTTCTCAGGCAACACCGGATCCGGCTCCCTGGTCAGCCAGTCTGACGACTCGGCGCTCTTCTGGTTCTTCGACGAGTCCAACTGGGAACTGCTGGTCAAAGTCCTCGACGGCTGCGGGATCAACGGACACTTCTGGGTCTTTTCGGCCGCCACCACCAACGTCGCCTACTCGATCACGGTGACGGATACCTCCACGGGGACCAGCCAGGTCTACTCCAACGAGCTCGGGCAAGCGGCTCCAGCGGTCTCCGACACCGAAGCTTTTGCCACCTGCAACTGATCGATCGCGGAGGACGACATGAACACGATCGATCAGAACGTCAGCTTCTCTGCCTCTGCTCCTGAGCACTCGTCGACAGTCGCGCGACCGGACTGGCTGACCGCAATGGAGACCGGTGGACTCATCTCGACGGGAGACGCCGCTCCTCTCGTCGGTCGCCGGAGGTTTCCCGGTCAGGCACCACCTCTCGAAGCCCGCCAGGTTCCCGAGGCCCAACAGGTCACCGAAGCTCTCGCGCGCGCCACGCGCGTCGTCGAGACGCTCGAGAAGCGCCGCTCCGGTACGTCGGGCTCCAGCGCTTTTCAGCGAGTCTCCTCGCCAACCGTCCTGCACCCAGAGGCACGAGCCGGAGCCGCCAGTCTCGAACAGAGGCTCATCGAGCGTGCGAGCATGGGGTGGAACCTCGCTACCCAGGCCCAGGTCGACGCGATGGGCTGGAGAAACTACCTGGGTCAGCAGCTCGAGCCCGAGCAGCTCGACAACTCTGCGCTCGAAGATGCGCTGTTCGAGAACCTGCCGAGCCTCAGCCTCGACCCGCTCGAGCGACTTCTGGCGTACGAAGGGCAGCTGGTGCTGCTCTACCTGGAACTCGTCTTCGCCACCTATTTCCGGGCTCTCTATTCGACCAGCCAGCTCGAGGAACGTCTCGTCACACTCTGGAACGACCACTTCCACACGTCGATCTCGGCCGACTTCGGGCTGTTCCTCAAGAGCGACTACGAACACGACACGATTCGACGCCACGCGATGGGGACCTTCTCGGAGCTCCTTCGCGCCACGGCCCACAGTCCGGCCATGCTCGACTTCCTCACGAACGACAGCAACGTCGCAGGCAATCCCAACGAGAACTACGCCCGTGAGTTGATGGAGCTCCACACGCTCGGCGCAGACGCTGGCTACACCCAGGAGGACGTCCGCGAAGTGGCGCGGTGCTTCACCGGCTGGACGTTCTTCGACCCGCGGCGGGGCCCCGAGTCTTTCGGACGCTTCCTCTTCTTGCCCCGCAACCACGACGACGGCCAGAAGATCGTGCTCGGCAACACCATCTCCGCAGGCGGTGGCGTGAGCGACGGCGACCAGGTCGTCGACATCCTGGCTGCCCACCCCAACACGGCGCGCTTCGTGGCCCGGAAGCTCCTCGTGCACTTCTGGGGTTACGTTCCCAACGAGCGCACCGTCGACGCCGTCGCCGAGGTGTTCTCTTCGAGTGGCGGCGACATCCGGACGGTCACGCGACGAGTCCTCTCGTGGTACGACCTGGCCGAGTCGACCCCGAAACTGAAACGCCCGTTTCATCTGGTGGTGTCGTCGATTCGGGCGTTGTTTGCCGGCATCAACGACCTCACCCCGCTCGTCGTGTCCGTCTTTGCAGCCGGACACTCCCCGTTCTTCTGGGGTCCACCCAACGGCTACCCGGATGCCGAGGGTTACTGGGCAGGTCTCATCCTGCCGCGCTGGAACTACAGCTTCGACGTCATCGCGCGCGGTCTCGGCCTCGACGTCGACCTGACCTGGTTTCTCGAATCCTCGAGTCCCGAAGACCTCGTCGCGCGCATCGACCTGATCTTCTTCGGGGGCACGCTGTCTGACAGCAGCCGAGCGGCTCTCGTCGGTTTCGCCGCAGGCCGCCCGCTCGATCGAGCGACCATCGGCGAGACCGTCGGACTCGCTACGGCATCTCCCGAGTTCCAGTACTACTAGGCCCCGGTCACCGAAGGTCCCGATCATCTTTGGCCCCGGCCCAACCCACAGCTGTCAACAACACTTCGAACGCCCTTTTGCCACGGAGTCACGTGCCATGAGCGCCAAGACCAGAGACGACATCCCCAAGGCCTCTCTTCTCGAGGAGGGCAAGCGACAGAGCGGCTGCACCGACTATCACCTGACTCGACGCAACCTGCTCCGCAGCGGCGCCGGCCTCCTGGCTCTCGCCTCGGCTCCCTCCTGGCTCCCGCGAGCGACCTACGCTGCATCACAAGACAGCGAGCGCGACATCATGGTCTCCATCTTCCTGCGCGGTGGCGCCGACTCACTGTCGCTCTGTGTCCCGTTTACCGAGAATCGCTACTACTCGCTCAGACCGACGATGGCCGTTGCACCGCCAGATTCCAGCAACCCCAATCGTGCGATCGATCTGGACGGTCGATTCGGGCTCGGTCCGTCGCTCGAGCCGCTGCTGCCGTCGTTCGAGAACGGGGACCTCTCGATCGTTCATGCCTGCGGCTCCCACGACCCCACGCGCTCACACTTCACTGCGATGCACTTCATGGAGACCGGGCAAACCGACCCGACTCTGTTCACCGGCTGGCTCGGACGGCATCTGCAGGCCGTGCCTCCCAAAGCCGACGACGCCTTTTTGCGGGCCATCGGAATCGGCATCGGCCTTCAGAGGACTCTGGCAGGAGCTCCACAGGCTGTTCCGGTCAACGACCTCAGCGACTTCGACTTCGGCGGCCGCGAGGTGACGCGCGACGATCGGCAGATCGCCATCGAAGCGATGTACGCCGAGGCCAACGGCGCCATGCGGATCGCAGTCGACAACACCTTCAGGACGATCGAGCTCCTCAACGGCCTCGACATCGCGAACTACACCACCGCGGGCGACCGACCCTACCCGGAGGACGAGTTCGGAGTCAGCCTGCAGTCGACCGCCGCGCTGATCAAGGCCGAAGTCGGGCTCGAAGCCGTCGCCATCGACGTCGGCGGCTGGGACACCCACGACTTCCAGGGCACCGCGCAGGGAGGGCGATTCCATGGCCTCGCCGCAGGCCTTGCCGAGGGACTTGCAGCCTTCTGGTCGGACCTCGACGCCAGCAGCATGCGACGGGTCACGATCGCGGTCATGACGGAGTTCGGCCGCAACGTCGCCGAGAACGGAAGCGAGGGTACCGACCACGGCCACGGTTCCCTGATGCTCGTCCTCAGCGGCAACACTGAGGGTGGTCGGGTGCACACCGACTGGCCCGGCTTGGCGCACGAGCAGCTCTACGAGGGCCAGGACCTAGCGGTCACGATCGACTATCGCGACGTCCTGGCGGAAATCCTCGGCAAGCGACTCGGGAGCGCCGATCCCGCTGCCGTCTTCGGCGACCCGAGCTTCACGCCGATCGATCGCGGCATCATGCGCTAGCGCTCACCGTCGGTCGCTCGACCGTCACTGGCAACCGGAATACCGCGCGACATCGAAAGCGCGACCTTCGCGCCGCACCAACGGAGTCTCGGGCTGCCGACCGAGAAGCTGACGATTGCCAGTTGACCGCCCCTTCCGGTCGCCGCACAATCGCCCTGTCGGGCCACCTTCCCTCTAATTCACGGCCCGACGATTCATGGGGAGCGGGATATGGGTGTCGTCGCGGGCATGTTGCTAGCCGCCTTGGCGTACTTCTTCCTCCGTTGCATCGCCGGTGGCCTGTACACGGTTCAGCAGAACGAGCGCGCCGTCGTGACCAGCTTCGGCAGAGCCGAGCGTCTCGGCGATCGCCGCACCATCGAGCTGCCGATCGCCGAAGATCTCAACGATGGCGAGCGCGAGCGCTACAACTACCCTCAGGTCGTCGTCAAAGGTCCCGGCGGGCCGTACTTCAAGTGGCCCTGGCAGAAGGTCCACAAGGTCGATGTCGCGATCAGAACCGTCAACGCCGCGTACGACCCGGAGTTCCCCAACGTCAATCGAGGCAACACCGTTCTCGATGCCGTCACCAAAGACCAGCTGAACATCGGCGTCAGCGGGCAGATGCGTTTCAAGGTCGCCGAGAGCAACCTCTACGCCTATCTCTTCGGGGTCAAGACGCCGGTTGCCCACATCATGGGCTACTTCGTCTCGATCCTGCGTGAGTCGATCGCCACGTTCGACGCGAAGAAGTTCCAGTCCCAGGCCGCCGTGGTGGGGCCGCTCGACGACACTCAGGCCGTCGAGCTCCCCGACTCTGCCACCTTCGAGGGCATCTCGCTGAACGATCTCCGCAAGAACCTCAACCAGCTCAACACCCAGATGGATACGGAGTGCCGCTCCTCTGCGGCCCGCTACGGCATCGAGCTCGACGCTTCGCTGATCACCGGTATCGACCCGCCAGCAGAAATCGAGTCGGCGCTCGCCGCCATCACGACAGCACACAACGAAGTGTCCGCGGACCTCAGTGTCGCGCAGGCCATGGCCGACCAGAAGATCGAGCAGTCCAAGCGAGCCGTCGAGATCGAGACCATGAGAGCCGAGGCCGAAGTCCAGCCGCTGCTGCGTCTCTCGGAACAGCTCGCAAGCCTCCAGGAGCAGGGTGAGACCGTGCTCGATGCCTACGTGAGGAACGCGCGACTGGCCCTCATCGCCAAGGCGAAAAACGTCTTCAGATCCGGGGATGGGAAATCGGCGCCGAGTCCCGGCAAAGACCCGGGCCCCGCGCTGGGCTTCGGTGGCAAGGAGGCCGGCTCATGATCGGCTTCTTCATCGCCTTCGTTGGCACCTTCATCGCTCTCGGCGTCGGTGTACCCATCCTCTTCATGATCGTCCGCGCGTTTGGCCTCTACACCACGGTCAACGAGTGTCGCTCGAAGGTGTTTGTCCTGTTCGGCAAGGTCATGGGATCCATCGACGAGCCCGGGCTCCACTTTCCGGTCGCCAAGTTCGGGCCGCGCGCTGCCCTCGTCCCTTTCTTCGGGAAGATCTACGAGCTCGACCTGCGCATCGACCAGAAGTACCTTCGCAGCCAGGCGGTGAACAGCGAAGAAGGCACGCCCATGGGCATTGGTGTCTGGTACGAGATGCGCGTCTCGAACCCGGTCGCCTACCTCTTCGAGAACACCGATCCTGCAGGCTCACTCGAGGCCAACGTCTCCAACGCAACCGTCCGCTCATTGTCGAACATGCCGCTCGAAGAGATGCTCGAGAACAGGCACACCATGAGTCGCACGGTGCGTGCCGAGGTCTCGCCGCTCTCCGAGAGTTGGGGCTACTCGCTGGGCTCGGTCTACATCCGTAAGGTTCACTTCCGCGATCACGAGATGATCGAGCAGATCGAGCAGAAGGTCGTCAATCGGCTGCGCCAGGTCACGTCAGCAATTCGCCAGGCTGGTGAGAACCAGGTGGACATCGTCACGAGCGGAGCCGAAAAAGAAGCGGCCGTCGAGTTCGCGCGCGCCCAGGCCATGCGACCGCTGGTCGTCGGCGAGGCGCTGGCCGAGATCGCCAAAGACCGGGCGGTTCTCGAGGCTCTGCTCGAGGTGTTGGAGATCGACCGTCTCACCGAGAGCGAAGCCGATCTCACGCTGCTCCCCGCCGGCTCTTCGCTGATGGCCGAGCTCCTGGCCACTCAACGATCCAAGCTCACTCTCGGCTGACGAGACCTGCGCGTGAACCTCCTTTTGATCAGGCACGGCGAGACCGACGGCAACCGTCTGCGCATCATGCAGCCGGCGGCAACACCCCTCAACGAGCACGGCCAACGTCAGGCGAGCCTGTTGGCCGCATGGCTCACGCGGGAACGGTTTCCGATCGCTCGCATCGTCTCCAGCGATCTCGCTCGCGCTCACATGACGGCCGAGCCCATTGCGAGCGCTTTCGAGTTGAGCATCGAGCCCGACCCGCTGCTCCAGGAGCGCAACTTCGGCGACCTCAGGGGGCGCAGCTACGACTCGTTGGACTGCGATCCGTTTGCGGAGGGTTATCAGCCACCCGCGGGCGAAAGCTGGGAGACGTTCCACGAACGCGTGGACGAGATGTGGAAGCGGCTCACCGCGTCGAGCGACGGATCACAGACCGTTGCGGTCGTGACCCACGGCCTCGTCTGTCGGTCCCTCGCCGCTCATCATCTGCGTCTACCGGACGGGGTCGAGGCTCCGGAGCGTTGGGGCAATACGTCGCTGAGCATCATCGAAGCGCAGCCGCCGTGGAAGGTCTCGGTGCTGAACTCCACAAGACACCTCGACGAGAGCGCCGCGGACGACACCGCCGGAATCTCCGGGATCTGAGGGGACTTACGCCGAGATCGCCCTATGCGTAGATCAGGTAGCGGTCCCGCAGTCGCCTGAACTGCCTGACCTCGTCCCTCCACGATTCGCGAAGCTCCGAAGGAGTCGCTCGAAGGAGCAACAACTTGCGCAGGCGATCGGTGCCCGCCAGGGCATCGAGGTACGGGGTGAGCCCGGCCTCGGGATCATCGAGCTGGCCGACCAGTTCCCGAACGACCATGAGACCCGATTCGAAAGGCCTCACGGCCCGCAGCTCCTCGATGCTCAGCTGGACCCCCGGTATGCGCTGGTCGAGGAACTTGGGACTCGTCGAAACGCCTTCGATGGCGCGAGGCCGGTAGTTGACCGGCTCGAGACGCAGACCACGAAGCGGAATGGCGTTGAGCGCCTCGGCCGCCTTCTCGGAGTCGATACCTTCTCCACCGGCCATCAGGAAAGGGCGCGTCGTTCCGCGTCCTTCGTTGAAGATCGTGCCTTCGAGCAGCGCCATCCCGGGATAGAGGAACGTGTTCTCGACCTCCGGCAGGTTGGGACTGGGAGCATGCCACTCGAGACCGGTCTCGGGCCACGACATGGCCCGCGTCCAGCCGTCCATCTCGACAACCGTCAGCTCCAGGGACTCGAGACCGGGCAACCAACCCTCGCCGCGGATCATCAGCGCCAGCTCACCCATCGTCAGGCCGTGAACCACCGGCACCGGATAGAGACCAACGAAGGTCGACCACTCCGGCTCGAGCACCCAACCCGTCACTCGCTCGCCTCCCAGAGGGTTGGGACGATCGAGAACCACAAACTCGATACCCGCCTCGGCGGCAGCCTGCATCGCGTAGCCGAGCGTCGAGATGTAGGTGTAGAAGCGCACTCCGACGTCTTGCATGTCGAAGACCATGACGTCGAGATCCAGGAGGTCGCCGAGCCGCGGGCGACGCTGATCGCCGTAGAGGCTACGCACTTCCAGACCGCTCACGGGGTCGAGGCCGTCCGCTACCGCTTCCCCGGCCTCGACGTTCGTGCGCAGGCCGTGCTCGGGCGAAAACAGCCGTTTGAGGTCCACTCTGCCAACCGAGTTCAAGACGTCGACGATGTGGCTCGAGCCCACCATGGCGGCACCGCTGGTCACGAGCCCGACGCGCCGGTCTCGCAGCATCGAGAAGCGGTCGGCAACGAGTCGCTCTGCCCCGAGGGTGACCAGGGCCTGACCGCGCGAGACGACAGAAGGCGCCACGGATGGAGCTGGCGTCCCACCGTCACCACAGGCGCCGGCAAGACTGGCGCCGAACGCTGCGCCGCCAACCTTCATCAGGTCGCGTCTCGTCCACCGACGCTCGCTCGATCCCCATCCCCTCCTCGACCTCGTACTCATCCAGCACTCCTCGTCGGCACGGCGTCAGCCACGACACGCTCCGGGGCGGTTCCTCGATCCCAGGGACGCAGCCAGAAGCTCCAGCAGTAGGCCACGAGCGCGCCAATGGGAACGTACCAGGGCCACGCCAGAACCGCGCCTTGGGGTGTGACGGCACGTAGCGAGCAGCCCCAGGCCAAGGCGGTCCCCATGACGATGAAGGCAAAGCGCTTGATCCGCGAGGAGGGCTCGAGCATGGCCAGTCCGGCGAGCACCGCGCCCACCGTCAGGATGGCCATGCGCGGCAGCGGGCCGTGCCAGACCAGACCGTAGACGACGAGTACCGAGAGCGGCGCGGAGAACACGAAGCCTCGTCCGTCGCGCTCGCCGCGCAGAGCCAGGACGACGCCGGCGAGGAGTGCACCTCCCGTGAAGCCGGCCATCGCGAGTGCCAGACCGAGGAGAGCCGCGTAGCGCTGCGCCACGCTCTCCATGAGCACCGAGGCGAGTCCCATGACCAGTCCCCAGCCAACGACGAGACCTCTCGACCAGCGCAGGAGGGCAGCACCGTCGCGATGCAGGTCGGCGTTGGGCTTGAGGACGGACAACGTGGTCTGCGAGAGCGCAGAGAGAATGCTGTCGAGACTAGAGATCGCCGCCGCGAGCGCGCCTGCGACCACGAGCCCTTTGAGGCCAATCGGCATCACCTCGCGCACGAAAAGCGGCAGGATGCGATCGGGGCGCTCAGCGATCAGATCGGCAGCGGGACCACTCATGGGGAACTGCTGGTAGTAAGCCCACAACCCCACACCCACGACCATGACGAGCATCGTCAGCAGCACGCCGAGCGAGCTGCCGATGATGGCCCGCCGAGCATCACCCGCCGACGCGCAACAGAAGAGTCTCTGAGCCACGAGCTGGTCCGTGCCGAACGCACCAATTCCCCCGATACTGGCTCCCAGGAGCGCCGCCCACAGCGTGTAGGGCTCGGTCGGGTCGAACGAGAGGTCGAGCAGGCTGAGCTTGCCAGCGCTCCAGGCTGCGTCGAGAGCGCCGCCCACCCCGCCATCGAGCTGAGTGCCGAGGACCCACAACGTCGCCAGCGCTCCGAAGACGAACGACAAGAAGAGCATCGCGTCCGTCCAGATCACGGTGGCAACGCCTCCCATCCACGTCCAGAAGACTGCCACCACCACGATGACGGCAACCGCCACCCAGAGCGGCGGCAGACCGGTCACTTCCTCGAACCACTCGAGCTCCGCCGCCAAGAGCACGTGGAGAACGATGGCCGTCAGATAGACGCGCGCCGACTGAGCCAGGACGCCACCCAGTGAGAACAGTCCGGTCGTCACCCGACGCGCCGGCTCACCGAGGCGTTTGCCCACGAGGTCGTAGGGCGACAGGAGCTCACCGCTGTAGTAGGCCGGCACGAGCAGGAAGCCCACGAGGATCCGCGAGATCACGTAGCCGAACAGAGCGATCTGGAGGTAGCTGAAGTCGCCACCTTCGCGGAAGACGATCGACGGCAGGCTGATGTAGGTCACCGCGCTGATTTCGGTGGCGATGATCGAAGCGCTCACGGCCCACCACGGCAACCGACGCCCGCCCAGGAAGAAGTCGCCCAGGTCCTCCTGTCGTCCGCTGAGGATCCGTCCCGCGATCGTGACGAGAGCCAGAAAGGCAAAAACGACCACGCCGTCGATCCATGAGAAGGAGCCGATATCAGCCACGTCTCGACGCCCCGCGCGCGCGGTGAGCCCGCAGACAACTCTCTTGCAACGACCTCATGTGGCTCGGAGTATAGGGCTCCTCCGAACCGTCACCGACCTAGCCGTTCAGGCTGGCTCGACCCAGATCGAGAGTCAGACGTGTGCGAGCTGGAGCTGCGCGGCCCGCTGTCGAAGCGTTGTGGGCGAACCGCAGATCTGGCGATCGAAACCCACGCGCTTGAAGAAGAGGTGGTTGTCACATTCCCAGGTGAAACCGATACCGCCCCAGACCTGAGTGGCTTTGGTCACGGCCTCGGTGCACATCTCCGCGGCATGCGCTTTTAGCAGAGGTGCCTGCCAAGCCGCGTCGCTGTCGTCTTGATCCCAGAGGTAGGCGGCGTGCCAGACGAGCGACTGGAGGGGCTCGAGTGCCGTCGCAATCTCCGCGCACATGTGTTTGACAGCCTGAAACGACGCCACGACACGGCCAAACTGCTCGCGCTGCTTGGCGTAGTCGACCGCCAGCTCGAGCGCCTTCTGGCTGGCGCCGAGAGCATCGGCGGCCAGAACGATCTGTTGGGCCTGTACGGCGCGGTCGTACTGTTCCGTCGCGAGCTCGCCGCTGAACGGCTGTTCCGACGACAGCTTGGACAAATCGACACGAACCTCTGCAATCCGTCGGGTGTCGTCGACCGTTTCGAGCGCTGTCACCCCGAGAGCGCCATGACCGCTCGACAGACCGTAGACGTGGTGACCTTCGATCACCAGAAACCGATCGGCCGAGGCGGCGTCGGCGACGGCGCGCACGGTGATGGAGCCGTCGGAGCGGCTCGCGGTCGTGGCGTTGCAGTCGACCACGGCCGTGCGAGCGCTGCCGTCGAGGAGGCCGGCAAACCACTCTTCACGCTCGGTCGTACTGGCGACCGCCGTCAAGACGAGCGGCACCCCGACCGCGGCCGAGTGGTAGTTGACCGGCGTCGCCATGCGCCCGAGTTCCTGGGCGATCACCGCGGCATCCAGCAGCCCGAGCCCATCCCCGCCGTCATCGAGCCTGATCAGCGACGAGAACAGTCCTTGTTCAGCGAGGGTGGCGTCCAGCGCCCGGTCGTAGCCGTCAGCTTCCATGATGGAGCGCACCCGCTCGATCGGGACTTGACGGGCGAGGAGCTCCGCAATGGAGTCGCGAAGCAGCTTCTGGGCGTCTGTGAGTCCGAAATCCATGACGCCGCGCAGTATGTCACGCGAACGAGATCGAAGACTTCGAGGTTCCCCGGATTCAGAGCGTCGAGCGATCTTCGGGCTCAGGCATTCGCCACTCGAGGGGCCGCCCGGCCTCCGCGTCCGCAAGGAGCTGCGCCAGTCCGAGAGAGAAGCGGCCGATATGGTGGCTGACCGAGCTGACGGCCGCACTGGGGACGGCGACGATCGCTCCGCGATCCACCAGTCCCGAGCGAGCGATCACCGGCTCGGAACGCAGCTGCTCGACCGCCGCCTCTGCCCCCAACTCCATGTCGACCAGCACGACGTCCGGGGCCCACGCCACGATGCTCTCCAGGCTCACTCGCGGCCAACCGCGTAGACCTGCCTCGGCTGCCACGTTGATCGCTCCCAACTCGCCGATCACGTCGTCCAGCAGGGTCTCGGCCCCGAGCACCGAGCCCGACCACCATCCCAGCACTCTCAGGGGAGCGTTTCGCGGAGACCGGTCACGTGCCGCTTCTAGATCCCCGTCCAAGCGTCGAA
>JANQPS010000620.1 GCA_028285365.1 Thermoanaerobaculia bacterium
GCCGGCTGCTGACGGCGAGACCGCAACAGTGCGAATGCTCTCCCCACTCGGCAGAAACAACGGCTGCCAGAACCGCTGCCCCGGCCGCCATCGGTACAGGCCCACGTCGCTCAGCGCATAGAGGGACGATTCCGGACCAGGAGAGCTCGTCAGTTGATCGACTCTGGTGGCAACCAGCCCCTTCGCGACGAGTGACCAGTTCCTGCCGGTGTCTTCGCTCACGAAGACGTTGCCGCCACGCGTCCCCACGTAGACCCGCTCGTTGTCGAGCGGATCGGGATAGACCACTGTCACCGCACCGCCTTCGGGACCCACCGACTGCCACGTTCCGACGGTTTCCTGTGCCCCGACTTCCCCGACGACCAGTCCGAGCGCAGTCCACAGCAGGACCGTCAACAGCGGCACCGTCAAGAGCGGCCCTGGCCAGCGTGAGAGCGCCTTCGATCGTCCCGGGCCAAACGTTCCCCTACCTCGCCTCGTCGGCCAGTGATCGTTCACCGATGTCTCCAGTCATTGCGAGGAGGCTCGTTTGGCGAGTGGCAAGCCGCAACGGCACGGTCATCTTCTTGTAAGAAGAAGGACCAGAATATGCCACAAAGACATATCGGTCAATGGACCACTACCGGCTTCTCCTGCTCAAGCGCTACCGTTCACTACGAGTTGCGCTTGATCTCGCGAAACGGTCCTTTGTCGGCGCGATGGCCTTTTGGCATACCCAGCACGCGCTCGGAGATGATGTTGCGCTGGATCTCGTCAGTGCCACCTGCGATCGAAATCGCAGGAACCGAGATCAGGATCTCCGCGATCACTCCGTCTTCGGCCGACTGGGAGCCACTGCGCATCGTGTCTGCACCACCGATCATGGTGTGCACCTTGGAAGCCTGACGCGCGATGACGCTGGCGGCCAGCTTGCCGATCGAACCGGCGGGAATGATCTGCGTGGTACCGGCCTTGCGTTTCGCCTCGGCACCTGCGAGAGCCAAGGTCGAGCCACGATGCATGCAGAGGAGGCGGGCGATCTCCTGGCGAATCACCGGATCTTTGATCGCCCCGGTCTCGCGCGCTCGAGGCACGACCAGATCGACCCTTCCGGCGCGCTGGGGATACCAGGTGTAAGGCTCGTTCGCCTCTTCGACCTCAGCTTCGTACTCGTCGTAGATGCGGCCAGGCCTGTCGCCGCGGTAGCCTTCGCCCGAGAAGCGGTCGACGAACCCCCGTCGCTCGAACGACAACGTTGTCGTGGCAACGTGCCAGCCGTTGCCTTCACCGCCGACGAGGTCCTCAGCCGGGACCACCGCGTTGGTCATGAACACCTCGTTGAAGGACTGGTGCCCATTCATCTGCCTGAGTGGTCTGACCTCGACGCCTTCTTGACGCATGTCGATCAGGAAGTAGCTCATCCCCTGGTGCTTGGGGACGTCCCAGTCGGTGCGTGCCAGCAGGATCCCGAAGTCGGCGTGATGAGCGCTGGTGTTCCAGACCTTCTGTCCGTTGAGGATCCACTGACCGTTCTCGAGCTCCGCGCGCGTACTCACACCGGCGAGGTCCGAACCACTCCCTGGCTCGCTGAAGAGCTGACACCAGGAATGCTCCCCGGTGAGGATCGGGCGCAGGAAACGCTGTTTCTGATCATCGTTGCCGCAGGCGAGGATGGTCTCCGAAGCCAGTCTCCTGGGACCCGCCTGCGCCGCCGGGACTGCGCCACGCTCCTTGAAGACCTCGGCCACGACCTTAGCCTGCTCGTTGGTGAAGCCTCGGCCGAAATACTCCTCAGGGTAGTGCGGAGCCGCCCAGCCGCCCTCGAGAAGGATCTCGCGCCACTCGCGCAGGGAACGATCCGGCGACCAGTTCTCATCGAGCCACCGACCCACCGTCTCGCGTATCGTCTCGTCGTTCATGCGACCAGACCCCCTTCACCGCGCTGGATATCGTCCACGCCTTCCTTGTCGATCATCGTCATCATGCGCTCGCGGTGTACGTGAGGTGGCCCGAGGAACACTTCCGAGCCTTTGGCGCGCTTGAACCAGAGATGCGTGTCGTCTTCCCAGGTGAAACCGATACCGCCACGCAGCTGAACTCCGGCCTTGACCGCCTCGACGTAGGCATCAGCAGCAGCAGCCTTGGCCATGCTGGCCGCGTACGGCTCACCTTCTCCGGAGTCGAGACAACGCGCGGCGTGATGAGTCAGAGCTCGCGCCAGCTCCAGGTCCATCAGCAGGTCGGCACAGCGATGTTTGAGAGCCTGAAACGAGCCGATCGGGCGTCCGAACTGAAATCGCACCTTCGTGTACTCGACGGTCGAGTCGAGCATGTGCTGAGCGCCACCGATCATCTCGTGGGCAAGAGCAACGCTCAGATGATTCCAGAGAGCCTCGACCGCAGCGTCGTCCAGGCTGCCGATCTTCTCGCAGCTGGCCCCGTCGAAATCGACCCGTGACAGCTTGCGAGTGGGATCGACCACTTCGACTGGGGTTACACCGACCCCGTCCGCATCCGGCGCAACCGAAACCAGTTCGAGGCCGTTCTCGCCCCGAGCGACGACGATCAGGACGTCGGCAATGTGAGCGTCCACCACGAGCCCCGCTCCGCCCGACAGCGTGCCGCCAGCGTCCACACTCACCGAGTGCCCTAGCCTGCCGAGGTCGTCGACGTCGTCGAGGACCAGAGCTGCGATGAGGCTGCCTGCAGCGATCTGGGGCAGCAGCGACGCCTTGGTGGCATCGGACCCACCCAACAGAAGCGCACTCCCAGCCATGACGGCCGAAGCGAAGAACGGGCCGCAATAGAGCGTCCGCCCCATCTCCTCGGTCACGATCCCCAGCTCTATCGGGCCAAAACCGGCGCCTCCAAACTCCTCCGGAATGTGAGTCCCGGCGAGACCGGCCTCGTCACACAGGCGCTTCCACACCGAGACGTCGTAGCCGTCTTCGGTGACCATGAGCTCGCGTACGGCCTCAGGAGGCGAAACCTCCTTGAGAAAGCGCGAAACGATGTCCCTGAAGAGCTGCTGTTCTTTCGAAAAGTCTGACATTCATGCGTTCCCTGACCGTTCCCGGTCTCTCGAAGGCGACTGTAACCGTCGCGGCGAGAGTGTACGCCGGGACCGGGGCCATGACGACCCTCCAGTCGACTCTCTCCGCTGACTCGCATCGCGACGAGATCTGGACTGCAGGTCGTGAGCTCGACTCAGTCGCGGCGGGCGTCGAGCCACAAACGAATGTTCGACGAAACGGCCTCAGCCGCTTCGTTCTGCACGTTGTGGCCGATCCCCGGCAGAGTCACGAGGGTGTAGTCGGCGTCGATCCAGTTCCAGGTGTCGCGCAGTCCGTCCTGGTGGACGGCGCGGTCGTCGAGCCCGTGGATCTGCAGCACCGGCATCGGGAGCTGTGGCCAGTCGGACACCTCGGTGACGTTGAACTGCGCGTACGACGCCCTGTAGTAGTTGAGCATGCCGTCGAAAGAGGAACGCCGATAGCCGTCGAGATAGAGCGCGTGCATTTTCGGGTCGTGCTCCCAACGACTGGCGAGGCGCTCGGCCGAGAAGCCCTTGGCTGCATCCGGATCCTGGAACCGATCGATGTAACGCATGTTGTTCTGCTGCTCATCGGTCGCGTTGATCCTCACCGTCTCGTAGCCGCGAGGGTGGGTGAGATTGCAGATGATCAGCTTGTTCACCTTGTCGGGATGGGCCATGGCGAATCGCCACGAGATCCCGCCACCCCAGTCATGACCCACGAGAGTCACGTTCTCGACGCCCAGGTCACCGATCACCGCCATGACGTCCCGCAGCAGCTGCGGTCGAGCGTAGGACGTGATGGCTTCCGGCTTGCCACTGTTGTTGTAGCCGCGCAGGTCCATCGCGGCGACGCGATAGGAGTCGGCAAGCGCCGCCATCTGATGACTCCACGTCAGCCAGAGATCGGGGAAGCCGTGAATGAAGAGGACCGTCGGCCCTTCGCCCATCGTGTAATAGGCGATCTCCACACCGTCACTGCTCGCGACTTTGTGCTGCGTCACCTGACTCGCAACGTCGGCCGAGTCCATGCCCGAGGCCGCGGGCACCAGCAGGACGAAGAGGAGGATTGCGGCAAGACCCGCAATCGAAAGCGATCGAGTCGAGTCAGCCGATCGCGCGTTAGCAAAGTTCTCACAGCTCATCGTTGACTCCTCTCGGTAAAGGTCCCAGACCCAGCACCCACTGTGCCTTCGGCGCCACTCAGTCGCCGGTCGCTCCCCTGCTCGCGGTCTTCGACGCCTCGAGCCAGGACGGGTCCAGAGCGTTCGGTGTGACGTCGAGCACTTCGTCGTCGACTGAGTAGGTGTAGATGTTGAACATCATCTCGTCGTCGCTGGCGTCACCCCAGGTCACGTCGATCGTGGGATCGGGGTTGTTGGGGTTGCTCGCCGAGTTGTCGTGGACCGAGCGCACGATGAGCTCGGTTCCGGCCGGAACTTTCATCGGCTCCGCAAACTCGTAGTTCCACTGCCAGTCGAAGTCGAAGTCTGGAACCCAGAGGATGGTCTCTTCGGCCGGCGACCCAGGCAGGATCGCTGAGAGCCTCATGCTCTTGCCGCGCTTGTGCATGTGGGCGTTGGACGAGTACACGGTGATGTCTTGCGAGATCTGGCTCCGTCCCTCGTGTCTGGACTCCGCATCCCCCGCCTTGATGTAAAGACGCCCGCCCATGACGTAACCCTTGCGAAACGCCTTGGTGATCTTCTCGTCAGGCTTCGCCACATGGATCGCGACACTCGAGCGATCGGGCTGCACCTCGCCAGTTTGATTGCTGTAGTGGATCTGCAGAACGAGCTTCGTGTCAGCGTCGAACTTCCTCGCCATGTTGCGCGGCGCCAGCGCTTTGGTGCCGCCAGGTGCCCAGGCCTCCAGCTGTTGCACTCCTGGAATCGTCTTGCGAATGCTGGGGCACTCGACGCCGGGCTCGTCCGGAGACGTGGCATCCGCGACCTCGAAGTTGCCCTGGGTGTCCTCGAACAGGATGAAGTGGTGAACGACGTCCGTGTTGTCCGGCAGGAACTCGATGCCCTTGAGCCAGAGATCCACGGGAGCGCTGAAGTCGAGACCAAAACACTGATGCCGGTCACCGCTGTCGGCCGGGACGTTGAAGGTCTCTGCGATCTGCATCACGACATCCGGGTTGCCGAGCTTCCAGCCTCCCTCGTAGGTCTCGAACTCCTTCGGCTCGGGTAGTTCTGCAGGATCTCCCTCCGGAGCTCCGTTGCGCGCCCAGTCGACGATCGTCTCGACCTCGGCATCAGACAGGTAGAGCGAGCCGAGCATGTCTCGACTCTCGGGATGAGCACCGTAGGGCGGCATGGTGCGGGCCGCCACCTGCCGCGCGATCGACCTGGCCCAGGGCCTTACCTGCTGGTAGCTCTCGAGCGGCATCGGGGCCATCTGACCTGCCCGATGACACGTCTCGCAGTTCTCCTGGAGGAGCGGCGCAACGTCACGGCTGTAGGTGAGCTCTTGGTCTCCCGAACTACCCGGTGATGCCAACACACCCGTGCACAGAACGACCGTCAGCACGAGGCCACTCGAACCACAAGTCACTACGGAACTCTTCATCGTCTACCTCCCTTACCGGGGTTCGCTGACTCTCTCGTCGATGCGCTACGCCTCTCTTGGCGGCTCAACCTCCAGAAGCCGTCGCCGGAGCGTCGAGATCCCCGACCGGCTTCGCCATGATCGGCAGGCTGCGTGGTTGGGGACTGTCGGTGCCGATCGTCAGCGTGCCCTTGAGCACGCCGTTCTCGTCCAGCGCACCCTCGATCACCGTCTCCGTCGCGCTGGCCTCGGGTGTCGAGAACTGCGTGACGATCTTGAGCTTGTCGCCGTCCCACTGGAAGTCGTCGAGAACGATCGAGAAGATGCCGCCCATGTAGAGCCAGCCTTCGCCTTCACGAGGAGCGTGAAATCCCATCTTCAGGAAACCGTCGACGAAGTAGGAATCGTGATTCGGATGCAGCGCCAGCAGACTCAGGATCTGCTCTTTCGGATCCGGCTGGTCGATCAGCACACCGTCCTTCTGGACGACCTCGATGAAGCCGTTGAACATCTCGCTGAACGTGTCGCCGCGATAGATGATCTCTTTGGTGGGATCCGGGTTCGCGGGATTCTCAGCCGAGTTGTCCCACACCGCCGTGACGTCGAGGCGACTACCAGCCGGCACGTCGATGGGCTGGGTCGGGTAGTAGAGCCACTGCCAGTTGTAGTCGTACTTCGGCACGTCCAGCAGCATCTCTGTGCTGCCGTCGGGATACGTGAGCTGATAGCTCATCGCCTTGCCACGCACGTGCATGTGCGGGCTGAGTGCAAGGATCTGCATGTCCTTGTCGAACAGATAGTGAGCATTCTCCTCGTGGTGAGCGGCCCCGGGCGGAATCCTGAGTCCGGTATTGGTCACCGGGATCGTCTGAATCTCCTTCTCGAGCTCACCTTTTCCGAAGTAGAGACCAATTCTGGACGCGTCACTCGTGGCTTCACCGATCGGGTGGTAGTGCTGGTCGACCGTCACCTTCACCTTGGAACCGAACCGGCGTCCCACACCCTTGGGAAACTCGTAGGGGGGCATTCCCGCCGTCCAGATACCCAGAAGGCCGCTGGAGGTCCGACCATCGTCGAAGCGGCTCGTGAACGTGGTCAGAAAGTGATGGGTGACGCGTCCGTCTTCGGGAAGGAACTGGATCGCCTGAATCCACTGTGACTCGCCCAGGTCGACGTCGATCACCTGTTTTGGAAAGAGATCCTCGCCTTCAGCCGGAACGTCGATCGAGTCGAGCTCGATGATGTAGTCGGGCTCGCCGAGCACCCAGCCCGACGGGAAAGAAGGAGCCGGTGGCAGGTCTGCAGCATCTCCCTCGGGAGCGCCAGCCTTGACCCAGCTGCTGATCGTCTCGATCTGGGTGTCGCTCAGCGACATGTCATTCGACCAGACATGTTTGTCCGAATCACCACTCCACGGTGGCATGTCGCGGTTGGCGACGGCACGCGCGATCGAGCGTGCCCAGGGTCTCGATTCGCGATACGTCATCAGCGACATCGGAGCCACCTCACCGGCGCGATGACACTGCACGCACTTCTCGAAGAAGATCGGCGCCACGTCTCGGCTGTAGGTTGGGGCGTCGACAGCAGCTGAGCCCACGGTTGCAAGGCCCACGAGGGCCATCACGCCCGTCACGATCAGGGCAAAAGGTGATGTCTTGTTCATGAGTGGGTCGCTCCAGAGATGGCTCGCATCAAGCCCGGTTCGTCTTGCGGTCTGGTTCGTCGAGAAGGTCCGACCCGAAGATTCGAGGCCAAGGACCTGGAGTTTGGTTTGGGGGTCTCTTGGATGCTGTCACGTCGGCGAGCTCGCGGGAAGCGAGTCACGAGGGGGTTCAGACAAGGCATCTCTCAGTTGGTCTCTCACTTCGGGAGTGCCAAGGCAATCAGTTCGGGTTTCGTTCCACCACGATCGCCCACCGCCTCGAGCATGCGAGCGAGATCAGACTCGATCTCCTCGGCGTCTTTGCTGTAGCCACCAAAAAACGGTCCGCCGCCAACCGAGACGACGAGGAACTGCCGCCCGCCGGCACTGTAGGTGATCGGATTGCCGTTGGGAGATTCGGGAAGGGGGACGTGGCCGAGCAGCTCCCCGCTCTTTTTGTCGAACACGTTGATTCTTGGTGAGTTCTTCTCACCTCGGCCGCGCTTCTGGGTGACGAACAGCAGCGTCGAGGTCACGAGCGGCGCGCCACTGCCGCCCCCGAGCATGCCGACGTCGAGGCCCTCGAGCGCCTCGTGCTCGACAGGCCCCCAACCGTTGGGCGTTGCCCAGAGCAACTCTCCACGGTTGAGATCGATTGCGGTCACCCGCCCCCACGGTGGCTTGACCAGGGGGAGACCTTTGGGTCGCTTCGCGCGAGCCCCGAAAACCCGGATGTAGTCGAGATCGGAGCGAGCCGGATCGGGTTTGCCGAGCGGATGGACCGTGATGTTGGTCGACGAGGGAACGAACAGGACGCCGCTCGACGGATCGAAGGCGGCCCCCTCCCAGTTGGCCCCACCTCCAGAACCCGGAAGCTGCAACGTGCCCTTCACCGCGTCCGTCGCGACGACCGGAGGGGTGAACAGCGGCCCCATGCGGTAGCCAGAAGCAATCTCCAGGGCCTCGGCCTTGATCGCGGGTGTCAGGTCGTTGAGCACTTCGACACTGGTGCCCTGACGCTCGAAGGGGGGCGGTTTGGTGGGAAACGGCTGAGTCGCTGCGGCACGCTCTCCGGGCACGTCAGAAGGCGGAACCGGGCGCTCCTCGATCGGCCAAACCGGCTCACCGGTCTTGCGATCGAAGACGTAGGTGAAGCCCTGCTTCGAGACCTGGGCGATCGCCTTGACGCGACGTCCTTCGACGGTGATGTCGACGAGGTTGGGAGCCGTCGGAAAGTCGTAGTCCCACAAGCCGTGATGAACCGCCTGGAAGTGCCACACCCGCTGGCCGGTGGTCGCGTCGACAGCCACGAGGCTTTCTGCGAACAGGTTGTGCCCGAGCCGATGGCCGCCGTAGTAGTCGTTGGTCGGAGTGGCGAGCGGCAAGTAGACGAATCCCAGCTCGTGATCGACCGCCATCATGGCCCACAGGTTGGCGGCTCCGCTGTAGCGCCAGCTTTCGGCCTCCCAGGTCTCGACGCCGTACTCACCCTCCTGCGGGATGGTGTGAAACGTCCACGAGAGCTCGCCGGTGCGCGCGTCGAACGCCCGGATGTGGCCCGGAGGACCTTTCTTGCGCACTGCACCGTCGTGCACGATCGAGCCGACGATCACCCGATCCCGGACAACGGAGGGCGGCGAACTGTGAGTGAGCAGTCGGTGGTTGATGCGGCGACCGAAGTGACTCTCGCCGCGCTCCGGGAGCAGATCAACGACTCCATCCACACCAAACCCGGCGACGGCAGCCCCCGACTTCGCGTCGAGTGCAATCAGCTTGCGATCGTGGGTGGTGATGAAGACACGTCCCTTCTGACCGTCTTCCCAATACGCCACTCCGCGATGTTGAAACCCGACGTTTGCGGGTCGGCCTGCCTTCCACGCCTGTGGGTCGTACTCCCAGACCAGCTCACCGGTGGTCGCATCGAGCGCGGCAACCTGAGAGATCTCGGTCGCCACGAACATCAGACCATCGACGACGAGCGGCACCGCCTTGAACTGACCCGGTTTGACTCCCGTCTCGACCTCGGAGACCTGACGCGAGATCGACTCCCAGCGCCACGCGATCTCGAGGTCACGGAAGTTGGAGGCGTCGACCTGACTGAGCGGCGAGTACTTGGAGTTGGCGTCGTCGTTTCCGAAGCTTCGCCATTCGGTGGTGACCAGGTCCGCGCCTTCAGTCGAACTGGCCATCCTACCGGCCGACGTGTTGGCCGTCGGGCTGGCTTCGACCGCCACCAACGAGAACCCCAGTTGGACAGCGCCGAGCGCCAGGCAACTCACGGCCACGAGACGGGGCTTGCGCCACGACCAACTGGCCAAGATCGTCCTACTCAATCGTCCTACCCAATCTTCCAACTCACTCTTCTGACTGACTCTCTCACTGACTGGCCGCCACGCACTCCTAGATGCCACTCCTGAACAAGGTTCAACGAGTCTCTGCCAGGTCACCGGAGCTCGCGCCCCAACTTAGTGTCAAACCATATACTATATGAAAAAACAGTAACCGTCTTCCGGGCCCGTTCCAACGATCTCGTCCTCGTGTGGGAGCCGTTCCATGTCCCGACCTCTCGTCTTGTGCGCCTTCGTCCTGAGTGTCCTCGTCGTGGGCTCGCTCACAGCTTCCGCTGGCAACACAGTCGACCGGCGGACCCATCGGGTCAGCGGGGTCGTCCGCGCTAGCGACGGCACCCCTCTTCCCGGGGTCACGGTTTCGCTCTTCCTGCCGGATGGCTCGCACAGCCTCTCGGTGTCCAGTCAGAGCGACGGTTCTTTTGTGCTCGATTCACCGTCGACAGACCTGTCGACCCTGAGGGCGCGTTTGATCGGCTACGAAGACCTGACCGTCGAAGACCTCTTCGACGACGACTCCGAGACCGCCTCGAATCGACGCAAAACCCTCGACATCGCGATGAAGCGAGCCTCTGGCTGGGATCTCGAAGCGCAGCGTACCGGAGACCATCTGCTCGACATGCTCGAGTGGGACAGCGAACGTGACGCGCTCAACTTCCGGATGATGTGCACCTACTGCCACCAGGTCGGCACGATCGGCTTCCGCTCACCGGAAGAGCCAGTCGACTGGGAAGTGATGCTCACTCGCATGGACGGTTTCGCCGGGCTCTACGAGCACACTCAGGAGGTTCTGGTCGACAAGATCTATCGGACCTACGGCCGAGAGGCCGAAGAGGAGTGGGCTCCATTCGTGGCACCGCCACCGCCGAGTGGGGCCGACCTCGAGGCCACCGTCGCGGAGTGGACGCTCGGCCTCGAGAGTGAAGCGAAGATCCACGATCTCGAGGTTGGCGCCGACGGAGTCATCTATACGGTCGACATGTCCAGCGACGCCATCCTGACTCTCGATCCGGCGACCGGGGACCGCGAGGTCTACACCATTCCAGGAGGCAAACCCTTCGGCTCCGATATCGAGCGCACCAAAGGGCCCCACTCGATCGAGATGGACACCGACGGCAACATGTGGCTGACCCTCGCTCTCTCCGGGGAGATGGCTTTCTTCGACACGAAGAACAAGACCTACCGGGTGTTTCCTGGTCACGAAGCTCCCAGGCCTCGTGGCGGCTATCCACACACGCTGCGATTCGCGCAGAACGGCGACCTCTGGTGGACCGATGCCGCCCTCGGTGTCTTCTCGCTCGACCCCGCGTCGTGGAACGCAGACACCGGACGCTACGACGTGACCTTCTACGAACTGCCCGACAAAGATCAGGTCCGCGGGGGTGGCTCACGGGGCGAGTCGCGCGGCGTGACTCCCTACGGCATCGACGTGGCTCCAAACGGTCACGTGTGGTACTCGAAGCTCAACGGACAGCGCGTCGGCCGAGTCGCACCCGAATTGCCGCACGACCATCCGGAGAAGGTCGTGGAATGGAAACCGCCGGTGCACGGCCCCAGGCGACTCCACGTAGCGCCCGACGGCCTCGTGTGGGTCCCCGGATTCGCGAGCGGCGACATCGCCAGCTTCGAGCCCGGCACCGAGGAGTGGGCCGTCTACCCTCTACCCAAAGGGACCGCCGCCCTGCCTTATGCGCTCAACATCCACCCCGAGACGGGCGACATCTGGATCTGCGGTACCGGCACTGACTCCATGCTGCGCTTCGATCCGAAGACCAAGACGTTCGCCGAGTACCGCATGCCGACGCGGGTGACCTACACGCGAGAGATCGAATTCGACAGCGAGGGCAACGTCTGGACGACCAACTCGAACATCCCGGTACGCCACGTCGAGAACCAGATGGGCTCGGTGATCAGGATCTCGGTGCCCTCCCCTGACTAGACTCTGGCCCTGACTAGACCCTCGCTCGCCCCGCGCATGGCCGATCCGGGCTCGGTCGACCGGCCGCGCCTCATCAAGGGGCCCCCGATCGCTAGACTCCGCAAGACAAACAGCCTCGCGACCATCCGACGATGAGTCGATAGGCCGGCCTCCTCCACACCTCGAGCCACACTTCAAACGTTCAAGAGGATCCCCGCCACATGGCCATCAGCTTCACCGTCAACGGCACCGAGCGCACGCTCGACATCTCGCCAGACACGCCCCTACTCTGGGCGCTACGAGACACCCTTGGCCTGACCGGCACCAAGTTCGGCTGCGGTCTCAACCGCTGCGGCGCCTGCACCGTGCACATCGACGGCGAAGCACGCCGCTCGTGCATCCTGCCGATCTCGCGAGTAGAAGGTAAAGACATCACGACGATCGAAGGCCTCTCACCGGACGGAGCCCACCCGGTCCAGGTCGCCTGGCAGAATCTCAACGTCCCACAGTGTGGTTACTGCCAGTCCGGTCAGATCATGGCGGCCTCCGCGCTGATCGCGAGCAACCCCGATCCAAGCGACGACGACATCGACAAGGCCATGCAGGCGAACATTTGCCGCTGCGGGACCTACCAGCGGATCAAAAAAGCGATCGGTGAGGCCGCCGCCGCCTCGAGGAGGCAGGCATGAACCTCACGGTACTCGACCAGCTGAACATGGCCTCCTCGTCGCCCGACGCAGATCACACGAGTGTCCGCAAGCTCTCGAGGCGCCAGGCCCTGATGGCTCTCGGCCTGGGCACGAGCGGACTCGTGCTCTCCGTGTCCTCGTCGACGGCGCTACCCTTCACTCCAGCGCGAGCTTCGGAGTCGGGCGACAGCACCGGAGCGACCTTTTCGCCCAATGTGTTCGTCCACATCGACGACAGCGCGATCAAGCTCGTCGTCCACCGCTCGGAAATGGGTCAGGGCGTCCGCACCTCGATGCCCATGCTGCTCGCCGAAGAGCTCGAGGTCGACCTCGACGACATCGAGCTCGTCCAGGCCCCGGGCGACGTCAAGTACGGCAACCAGAACACCGATGGCAGCACCTCGGTGCGCCTCAACTGGGAGTCCCTGCGTCAGGCCGGAGCTACCGCACGCGGCATGCTGGTCGAAGCCGCCGCCAAGGAGTGGGGCGTGCCGGCCGGCGAGCTCGTTGCCGAATCGGGCGCGGTCTCGCATTCTTCGAGCGGTCGCAAGAAGGCCTACACCGAGCTTGCCGCCGCCGCGGCCGATCTCCCGGTGCCCGAGAACGTTCCGCTCAAGCCGGCCGCCGAGTTCAAGATCATCGGCAAGCCGATTGCCGGGCTGGACGTCGTCGACATGACGACCGGTGGCGCCCAGTACGGTGCCGACCTGACTTTGCCAGGCATGGTCTACGCCACCATCGAGCGCTGTCCCACGATCAAAGGCACGTGTACCGCCTGCAACAAAGAGGCTGCGCTCGCGGTTCCTGGAGTCCAGCAGGTGATCGAGCTCGAAGGCTCGGCGCAGCCCCTGAACACCAACGCCGGCGTCGCCGTGATCGCCGACAGCACCTGGAACGCTCTCCAGGGCCGCAAGGCTCTCGAGATCACCTGGGATCACGGTCAGTCGCCGCTCGAGAGTGGCGACGGGATGCGTCAGCAACTCACCAACCTCGTCGAGGGCACAGGGAAATCGATCAGGTCCGAGGGTGACTTCGCGGCGGCAAAAGCCTCCGCCGAACGGGTCATCGAGGCGAGCTATCACGCGCCCTATCTGGTGCAT
>JANQPS010000622.1 GCA_028285365.1 Thermoanaerobaculia bacterium
CACCGCGGTGCTGCATCGCGTTGGGTCCAGGCTCTCCGATGAGCCCGAGCTGGCGAATCGTCTACGGCTGATCTCCCTGTCCTTCGATCCGGCTCACGATACGCCCGACGTGATGGCCCGGTACGGCGAGAGCCTTCGGCGGGAGCATCTGGATTGGCGATTCGTGACGACGTCTTCGGAGGCGGCGCTTGCACCGCTTCTCGAAGCCTACCGCCAGACCCGAGTCGAGGAAGTCGACGAATCGGGTCGAAAGACCGGTCAGTACAGCCACCTGCTCCGGGTCTTCCTGATCGATGATCAGCAGCGTATCCGTCAGGTCTACAGCACGTCCCTGCTCGACACCGAAGCGCTGGTGGCGGACGTGAAGACGCTCCTGCTGGGAACGGATCATTCATCGGGCGTGGCGCAAACTTCCGGTTCTTCGACGAAGGCGGCCGCGTTCGGCTCCGGCGACGTTCGCGACGGCTACGAACGGCCGGACTTCACGACCCGTTCCGAGCCGCTGGCCTCGAGGCAGGGACGCGTCACGGATCTCGTTTCCCGCGCACGAAAGGGGCAGCTGGGTCTGCCTCTTCTCCCGGTGCCCGAAGACAATTCCCTCACCGAGGAGAAGGTGGAGCTCGGCCGTCGTCTCTTCTTCGACCGCAGGCTGTCGGCCAACGACACGATCTCCTGCGCGATGTGCCACGTGCCCGAGCAGGGGTTCACGAGCAACGAGCTGGCGACGCCGGTGGGGATCGAGGGCAGAAGCGTTCGGCGAAACGCACCGACGCTCTACAACGTCGCGTACGTCGAGAAGCTGTTTCACGATGGCCGAGCGCCGACGCTCGAGGAGCAGATCTGGGGCCCGCTCCTGGCTTCGAACGAGATGGGGAATCGATCTCGCGAGGAGGTGGTGGAAAAGCTGAGCTCGCTCCCGGAGTACCCGCCGCTGTTCGAGCGCGCGTTTCCGGAGCAGGGACCATCCGAAGAGACGCTGGCGATGGCGCTCGCGAGCTATCAGCGGACACTCGTCTCGGGCGACTCTCCCTTCGACCGGATGCTGTTCGGCGGCGAGGAGGATGCGCTCTCGGACTCCGCTCGTCGGGGACTCGAGCTGTTCGTGGGCAAGGGAGGGTGTGCCGGCTGCCATACCGTGGGTGAGCGCGATGCGCTCTTGAGTGATGGGGCGTTTCACAACACGGGCGTCGGCATGCGAGCGACCGTCGCTTCGACTCAAGAGAGTCGACAGCCGCCCGGCGAGGACACCGTTCGCGTACAGGTCGCCCCCGGTGAGTATCTGCGAGTCCCTCGGGAGATCGTCGCTCAGGTCAGTGAGCAGCCCGCGGCCGACCTGGGGCGGTTCGAAGTGACGAACGAGCCGAGCGATCGCTTCCGCTACCGCACGCCCTCTCTTCGCAACGTGGCGCTGAGCGGCCCCTACATGCACGATGGGTCCCTGGCGACCTTGGAAGCGGTGATCGAGTTCTACGACGCGGGCGGCCTGTCCAACGAAGGGCTCGATCCGGCGATCCGACCGCTGTACCTCACCGCGGCCGAACGGTCAGACTTGGTGGCATTCCTCGAATCTCTCACGGGCGGCGACGCGAAGATACTTGTGAGGGATGCGTTTGCCGCTCCTGTTGGGGACACCGGTTCGCGGTAAGAGGCACACCTTCACAGCGGCCGGCAGTCAGCGAAGCATGCGTGAGCGGGAGGCAGCTGGCCCGGTGAGCGACCATGCTTCGAGCTGCCCCCCGAGACGCCGGGAGAGCTGTATGGGCTCAGAATGGCGTCAACATGGGATGAACGTGGGTCATGCTCTCCTGGTTGACTGGCGCAGCCCGCTGCGAAGAGACTACATCCTGCACAAAGTGAGCAGGCGCTCTCATCAGCTATCGAGCACAACTCCCGCGCGATCGCCACGAGCTTTGTTGTCCGTCTTCCTGTGAACGGACGGCCCCGCACTCGTGCGTGGATCAAGCTCGCGCCGATGGCCCCATGCCACGGCTGTTCTCCTGCGCCCAATGTGTCGACGGATCTGGACTATAGGAGGGCGACTAATGACGAAGCCCGCTGCCAAGGTATTCATAACGCGCAAGGAGGCCGATCGATACTGGGCCGACGTCATCGCCAACTATCTCACGCGTGCTTCGGAATCAAAGCTGGAAGTAGTCGTTGCTACCGATGCGCGAAAGGGGACTCGCTGGCGCAAGTGGATCAAGAAGAACCTGCGTGAAGCGTCCGTACTTCTGTTTCTGCAGACGCACGATACGACCAACTGGGATTGGTGCGTGTACGAGGCTGGGCTCTTCACCGATCTCGCCGGAGACCGCACCAAAGACATCGTATGTCTTCTGGGAAAAGACCAGCGACCACTGGGTCCGTTGCTCGATCTGGTGCCGGTCAAGCCCGAAACCCAAGACGTGATGGAGTTCCTGGTTCAGCTGCTCTGCAGGCCCGAGCAGCTTGGGCTGGATGGTGCGCTTCGCCCAGACCTCGAAAAGAACGAAGAGGCTTTGGAGCTCTACGCTGTCGGAATTCAGCAGGCGATGCTTCGGGAGCAGCGGCATGAAACCAGCTATCAGCATGACGGATTCGTCGTAAAGGTACCCGGAGCAGTGAGTAGAAATGCCATCCACGAAGAAAGCTTGGTGCGGCCTCTCCCCGGTGGCTCCATGGCGCTGTTCGGGATGAGGGCCCAGTGGTCCGGGTCCTGGAAAGTTTTGACAGACAAGCCCCAGTGGAACGACTCCGGATTGCGAGATGAGCTGTCGGAGGCGATTGCAGTTGCTAGTCGAGACGGAGGCAGGCCGGAGCCAATTCGCGCAATCTACGAAGGGCCGCTCGGTGAGATCTATCGCTCCATCGTTAGCGACGTTGTGGAGAACCCGGGCGGCGAGACAGAAGTCACTGTGCTTTTCGTCCGCGACAATGGGTGGAATCTCAATCGCATTGAAGCGCCGTTCGACGCGCTCCTCACCAGCCTGGGCCTAGCAACTCGAATAAGGTACGAGGTCGTTGAGCGATACCTGCCAGACCAAGATGTCGACGTCTCGGGCGCGCACAAAGCAGGGCGCCTCAAGGCGTTGGTAAGCCGTCGCAAGCTGGGGGCACCGAAAGAGTTCGCAAGCAAGCTGTTTGCTCACTATCTAGAGATCCAAAAGGGTGCGACAGCCATTGGGCCGAACTCCGAGGATGGACTGATTCGTGCGTTCAAAGGGTCGGAGGTTGACGAAGTCAACGCGCTGTGGGAGGACTGGTACAAGACAGAGGAGCGCTTCGGAGATCTCGTCAATGGCGACTTCTCGGAGAGCGACTTGGATGAAGTAGAGAGGTGTTTGCGCGAGTGGCGAATCAACAGCAAGAAGTACATGGCGATCGCGGTGGATCGGTATACTCAAGAGGTGAGGCGGTTGATGCTCGACGAGGGATCACATTCGTCACCCAAGAGTGCTTCGGCAGCTCCCGGTGGGCGCCTCGATGATGTGGGTCCGGGCAGCACGCGAGCCGATTGATACCGATCTTCGTGCGTGCTGCCGCTTGCTCTGTTGCGTGGTCCCCTGAGTCCTTCCCTGTTTTTCGACACGTCGAGTTGGTCGCGCCCGCGCCTATGGTGTTCGCAGTTGACACTCTCAATGTCCGCCGGCCTGTACCCGAGTGGCGCGTTCGGAGCGCCTGCCTCGTGACTCTCCGATTGCAGCCTGGGAGCCCATCCACCTAAGATCAGGGGTGAAGGCCAGCCGCAACCCCATCCGAGATAGTAGTGCCCGACAAACGACTCGCTTACATCATCTATTCCCATGACGACACGGATCCCGACGTCGTCTCCTTCATTCGCGACCGGCTAGCAGAAGACACTCGCGGCTTCGCCGAGGTAGCCTCCGACAGCAACATTCCTCTCGGAGGGGACATTCGCGAGTCTCTGGCGCAGCTGGAACGCGCGGACGTTGTGATTCCAATCCTCACGCCCGGATTTGCTGAGAAAGCTCGTGCTGGTGCCGGGCCAGTCGGGCAGGAGTTCAAGCTCCTAGTAGAGCGCCACCGGCGCGCTCAGCGCGAAAGCCGGGAGCCAGAGGGTTCTGGTTCCGAGACGCTCTTGATCGTACCCGTCTTGATGCACTCGAACGCAGAGCTCTCGCGTCTACCGGAGCCGTTTGCGCACTTCAAGTGGGTGGACTTGACCGATACCGTCAGAAAAAACAAGCAGGATGTGGTTCAGATAGTTGCGCGAAGTCGATTCAATACAAAGATAGAGCGAGTTCTGTCTGCAATTCGCACAATATCGACAACGAATACTGTCGACTTTCAACGCGAGGAGCGCGAGCTGCAAGAGAAGTTGTTCGTGAACTTGAAGGATGACGGCAACCTCGACCAAGAACTCTTTGTCCGGACCCGTCCCTACGAGCGAGTCCGAGATCAGCAAGTATTTTTGCTGATCGGTCGCAAGGGGAGCGGCAAGTCGACCGTCACCTCGTTTCTGACGAGAACCCCCGACAAGTTGTACAAGGGGGCCTTCGACATCAATGTTGACCATGTGAATCTCGAAACGCTCTTCGCCCAGATCAGTGAAGAGCAGATTCGATCGGACACTCAACACGTAGTCTCCTTGGAGGCGGTGTTCGAGCTAGCGTGGCGGCTCTTCTTGCACACCTGCGCGATGCTGGTAATCACGTCTCCGGATACGAGAGAGAGGCTAGACGATGAGCAGCGCCGCCATCTGGGAGTTCTCGACGAAGCGCTGAACGACATCATAAGAAACCGAGAAGAGGCAGAGGATCTAACCCCTGTGCTGCTGACCTATTGCCTAGGCAAGGTGATCGAGCTGCTCAAGACAAGTATCTCGAGCGCTAGCACCAAGGACGACAGCCACTTTCAAGCAGATATCATCGGAAGCTTCACTTTTTCCGAGCTGTCCCGAATCTCGTTCAGGGGCGATGCGGCCGCCGCTCTAGATCAAGTGCTTCGACGCTGCGATCGACCTATCCTGATCACTCTTGATGGGTTCGATACCGCTTACAATGCCTATCGTGACGCGTCTGTACATGTCTATTCGGATCGAATCGCGGACCGAACACGTGTTGAAGTCGAGTGGCTCCGCGCGCTCCTCAGTGTGGCCCTGACGGCGAAGCAGAAGGGATCTGGGAACAGCTCAGCGCTCAATCCTCTGCTGGACTTCTGCTTGACAGTTCCAAAGGACCGTTTTCTGGAGATTCTGCACCACGAACGTGATAGCTATCGATATCGAGACCGATTCAGCGAACTGAACTGGTCGGGTATCGAGTTGTCCATTCTGCTACGCAAGCGTCTTGAGCGTCTATGCGGCCTGGTGAGCGCAAAAGATCTCGCGCCGCTTGACCGCTTGGCCTTCGCTCTTAATGGCGCTTGTCCGAGGCTGCCGCAGGAGCTTGAGATAGAACACAACGGAAGCATCGTACGCCTGCCGACCTTCGTATACGTCCTGAGGCACACGTTCTTTCGGCCCCGCGATGTTCTCTTCTACTACGCGAAGCTCATCGCTCTGTCGAGGAACTGGGAGCGACGACGACTCGGTACCCCGAGTAGCGAAGATGTACGCAGAACGATCAAGACCGCGGCATTCGCTGTAATTCGTGATGAGTTCGTGAATGAGTTCAAGGGTGCCATCGTGAATCTCGCAGACGTCATGGAGTGTTTCCGCGACTCGCCCCTCACGCTTTCCGCTGAGCAGGTCGAGGACCGCATTGGGCCGATACCGTTCCGTCTCGCCCAAAGCTCCGAGAAGCTGACTAGCCTTAGTGACAAGGTGAAGCTCCTCGTTTCGATCGGATTCCTTGGCGTGTCACTGTCCGAGGATTGGCGCAGAGGATTCGGCTTCAAGAACCGCGATGTGTTCTCCTTTACAGAGCTTCGCGTGGTCGATGAGTCGGACGAGATCATCAAGGGCATTCTCGAGGCTCGATTCGGCGATTCGAAGTTCCTCATTCATCCGGTCTTTCTGCAGCGCCTCACGCTACAGAATCCCGACGCATTCGATGTTTTTCGTCTGTCTTGGGACTACCTGAGAAATACAGATGCGATGGTCGACGCCTAGATCGCAATGCGTGAAGTCATGACGCGGTTGTGATCTAGAGTGAGGTGGATTCCGCCTTCAGGGCGGATGGCCTGCTTGGGTGGGCCATGTGGTTGAGCGCCGGCCCTTCTGACTACCGGTGCTTTCAAGCACTCACGCTGGGTCACCTGCACGAGAGACCCACGAGGCTGCAAGGTCTGCGCTCGGGTCTACGTAGACGCCATAGAATCGCGTGCTTCGGTGTGCACCCGTACCGGCGCCAGCAGCACCGCGGCGGCCATGCAGCACAGAACGAACCCGTATAGCGCGAGGTCGTAGCTGCCGGTCTCGTCGTAGACCCAGGCGGCCACCGGGGCGCCGATCATCTGGAAGGGAATCAGCAGCGGACCGACGTAGCCCATCACGGGCCCGAAGCGGAGGGGGCCATAGAGGCGCGCCAGCAGTGCGGCGAGAGAGGGCATCAGCCCGCCGAGGGCGAGCCCGAAGCTGACGACCAGACCGATCAGCAGCGGGAAGGAGTGGCTCGCAGCCGGG
>JANQPS010000640.1 GCA_028285365.1 Thermoanaerobaculia bacterium
CGTCGAAGGTCGAGGAACGCCTGATCCCGGACTACCTCACAGAGGAGACGAGTGTTCAGTCGATCCGGCGTGCGTTCCTCGGCGAGCCGTCGACGACGAGCCGCGTGGGTGTGGTCAGCGCCTCCGGAGGTGCGGTGCGGTGGCTGTCGCTCGCCGAGCCGGAGCCGCCTCTGATCTTCGATGTGCGCTGGTCCCCGGACGGCCGCTCGCTGGCGGTCGACACGAGCGACCTGTATGCCAAAGATCTACGTCTCTTTCGCGTCGACGCGAGCGGGCGCGAGCCATCTCTGCTGCTGACCCGAGACGCCGATCCCGAGAACGAGACGATCTACTTCTGGCGAGCGGAATGGTCGCGCGACGGTGAGCGAGTCTTCTTCCTGAGTGATCGTGAAACCGACTATCACGCGTGGTCTGTAGGTCGCGACGGAGGCAGTGTCGAAGCGTGGACTGAGGGTGATTGGGCGGTCTCACACTTGATGCCGACGGAAGACGGTCTGTACGTTGTCGGCAATCGCGGCCGGGCCGAGGAGCGTCATCTCTTCTACGTAGCGGCTCCGGGAGCGGAGCCCGTCCAGGTCACGACCTCACCCGGTACGCACGCACCGGTCGTCACCGAGAGCGGCGGCTGGGCCGCCTCGGTTCACTCGTCCGACGACTCGCCGCCAGATCTGGTTTTGGTCGACTTGGGCAGTAAATCGGGCGAGAGCGCCGAGGTTCGCGTCACGGATTCTCCGCTCGCCGAGTTCGACGAATACACGTGGGTGACGCCGGACTACGTCACGTTCGCGAGTCACGTCGACGGCACGACCCTCCACGGTCGGTTGACGCTGCCCCCGGACTTCGATTCGTCGCGCAGCTATCCCGCGATCCTCGGCTCGGTGTACACCGACAGTGTTCGGAATCAGTGGGGTGGTCGCACCGCCCACCCGACCTGGGGGCTCGACCAGTTCCTCGCCCAGGAGGGTTATGTCCTGCTCAACGTCGACATGCGCGGCAGCTGGGGGCGAGGCCGAGAACACCGACGTGGGATCAGGCTCGACTACGGCGGTATGGACATCGAGGACCTCGAGAGTGGCGTCAGGTTCCTCGAGACCCTCGGGTACGTCGATATGGAGCGCGTCGGGATCTGGGGATCGAGCTACGGCGGACTGATGACGACCATGTCCTTGTTTCGCAAACCAGGTCTCTATGCGGCCGGCATCGCCGGGGCCCCGGCGACCAACGTGTGGCATGCACTTCCGGCCCAGATGACGGTGATGATGAGACCCCAGGATCAGCCTGACGAGTACGCCGACTCGTCACCGTTCCTGCATGCCCATGGTCTCGAAGATCCGCTCATGATCATTCACGGCATGCGTGATCGGGTCGTCTTGTACAAAGACTCTCTGGTGCTCGTTCAGAGGCTCCTGCAGATGGACAAAGACGTCGAGTTGGTGACCCTCCCGAACGCTGGTCACGGCTGGGACAACGAAGGACTGGCGCAGACACGTTTCGCGTTCCGGCAGATGGTCGACTTCTTCGATCGACACGTCAAGTTGAAGGACCAGTGAAACGGAAGTGGGAGGAGACGGCTCGGAAGTAGACTGCCGAGACCAGATCCTCTGCGCCTTCCATCGTCTTCTTCCGAGGTCAGGCCATGAAGCCCACAGCGCTCGCTCGACTTGGCGTCATCCTGTTGTTGTCCTGCCTTTGGACCGGCCCTTCACTTGCCGAAGAGGGTGATGAGGGGTGGGCCGATCTCGTTGCGATCGACAAGGAGCTCGGGCGCTTGCAGTCGTGGCCACGCTCAGGGGGTGGAGTTCTCGCCGAGAGCCTGACACCGGAGTCGATCGAGGCACGGGCTGAGCAGTTGGCCGGTTTGCGGAAACGACTCGAGGCACTCGACCCGCTGTCTTGGTCGGTGGCCGGCAAGGTCGACTATCTCGTCGTTTGGGCACAGATGAACGGCGTCGAGTTCGAGCACCGTGTCACGAAGCCGTGGCAGCGCGATCCGATCTTCTACCACTCGTTCGTGCAACGCGTGCCCTACGTCGAGCTACCCCTCGAGGGCTGGGCGGAGGACAAGTTCTCGCGCAGTCTGCGCGAGGTCCCGGCAATCGTCGAGCGTGCCAAGAGCGGGTTGACCGAACCTCTCGGCGAGCTTGCCGATCTCGCGCTCTTTCATCTCGAGAACTTCGATGGTGTCGGCCAGGGACAGCCCTATCGCGACGAGCCACCGGGCGGGACCATCGCCTGGTACGACGATCTCTGCAGTCGACTCGTGTCCGAAGCGATGCCGCTGTCTGCATCGTGTCTGGCCGCGCGCAACGCGGTCGTGAACTTGCGCGACTGGCTGCGTGAGCAGCGCTCGTCGATGACGGCGAATGCAGGAATCGGCGCGGATAACCTCGAGTGGTACTTCCGCAATGTCCGACTCTTGCCGTACAGCTCCCGAGAGATGGCTCTCCTGGGAGAGCGCGAGTACCACCGCTATCACGCTGCCTATCGCATCACGCGCAACCGCAATAGCGCGCTTCCGGAGCTCGAGCTGACGGGGAGTCGCGAACAGCACGAGCGCCGGACGAGCGAGGCTGAGCGGCAGATCCGTGCGCTCGTCGACGAGCAGTCGCTCATGACATTTCCAGAAGGGACTCCGGCCGAGTTCGACACCGACACGTTCTGGAGTCCGCGTGCGCTCACGGATCGGCACTTCTGGGAGGAGCTCCAGTTCCGCAACACGTTCAACAACCACATCCATGCGTCGGTCCCAGGGCATCGCTTCGACGGCGTGGTGTCGAGAGAGGTCGAGAACCCGATCAGGCGTCGCTCTCGCGACAGCTCGAGGGCGGAAGGCTGGGCGACCTATCTCGAGGAGATGTTTCTGCTCGCCGGTCTCACTCGCGACGAACCACGAGCAGACGAGCTGTTCTACGTTGCGCTCATGAAGCGCGCGAGCCGCATCTACGCCGAGGTGGGTATGCACTCGGGCGAGCTCACGCTCGACGAGGCCAACCGAACGATGATCGATACCGTGCCCTACATGGAGGAAGACCTGGGCCGATACGACCTCGAGGGATACCTCCGGCGGCCAGGCTCAGGAAGCGGCTACATCATCGGTAAAGTCCAGCTGGAGCAACTCCTTTCGGAGCGTGCGCTTCAGCTAGGTGACGCCTTCGATCTCGGTGAGTTCCACGACCAGATTCTGCGCTCCGGCTGGATTCCGCTGACCTTGATCCGCTGGGAGACGACCGGCGAGTCCGACGAAGTCGCGCCGTTGTGGAAAGCGGCCACGGGTCGCGATCTTCGTTGAGACCGCGTCTTTCCCGATCGCTCCGGGGCCGGGAAGAGTAGGGTGAGCGGGGTGCCTCGCCTCCCGACCATCAAACTCAGATGAGCCCCTGATCTCGCCTTCCCGCGGTGGGCCTGCAAGGGCGTGCGAGCCAGGGGCGGCACGCCGGCCCCGCTTCCCCCTGGGTCCGGGGCGCGGCGAAATTTCCCTGACTCCCGACCTCAAGCCTCACGCTCCAGAAGCGTCATCGTTCGCCTCACCTGCTTCGTGATCAGGGCTTCGACCCGCGAGATCACCGGGCTGGTTCCCCAGGTGTCGACGAAGGTCTTCTTGCAGCGCCTCAGGACATCGGTGCTGCGCTCCGCGACGTCTCTCCACGTTTGCTCCACGAGCGCCGGCCTCACGCCGAGATCGTCTCCGAGTCCGTGCAGGTGCCGTCGCGCGATCCGCCCAGGATCGGTCTCGCCGCCTATCGCCATGGCGAGGTGGCGGTCGAGCGTTTCGTAGGTGCGCGTGCAGACCAGATCGTAGAACGGTGCAAGCGTCAGTCGGCCGTTAGCGCTCCAGAGCAACGAAACGTTCTTGGCATGGGCGTCGGAGTTGCCGGCCAGAAGGTTGAAGAGCGACCACTTCAGCAGCCTTTCGATCTCGATTGCGGGAATGGACGCGTGTTGTCTCAGCAGCTGGGCGCACTGCTTGAGAGTTGGTCCGCCTTCGTGTTCGTACTTGCGCCGATGACTGACTCCCAGAGCCTGACAGAAGTCTTCCTGGTGCAGCCGCCGCCACCTCTCGTTGGTGTGCTCGCGGTCGTAGCGCTCGAGAACCAGGAAACGCTGCGTACCCACTGTCTCGAGCCACGCTCGAGGAACGACGAGCCCAAGCTCCTTGGCGATGAGATTGACGAAGGCTTCGTTCTCAGGGAGGTACGAGTAGGGGGGCGAGGCAAACTTGAGGATGTGGGTGCTGGGCTCGGAGCCTGCAGGTAAGAAGTACGCGTCGTCCTGCAAGCGCACAGGCAGTTTGTCCTGTGCTCCGGCTAGGGACAGACGGACTCCAGTCTCGTCGTCGCTCCTCGCGAACGGGACACCGTAACCGCTGGCCCAGCGCTGCAGCGCGTCCTCGTCGATCTTCCGGAGATCGCCGGGACGTTGTTCCCGATGAGAGGTCGTGCCGCTCGGCACCAGGGACAGAGCCCCGGCACAGTCGCCGCCAACGCGACGGAGGAGCTCGATGTCGTTGCCCGGAGATACCTTGAGGTGTGCCTCGAGACGGCCCCTGACACCTCCTTCCGGTAGGAGATTGACGAAAAAGTCGTGTGAGACCGGCGGCGAGTAGGTCTCTCGTCGAAGCGGCAGACTGAGGGAGACTGGGAACGCCCCGTCCCTCGGAGTCCCCTTCTCGAGCCAGCTTTGTGTGTACTGAAAACTCAGGTTCTGCGAGTCAACCGACGACAGGTGTCCAACGATTTGGTCTTCGTAGAGGACGTCAAAGAGCGGATCGTCCAAGTTTTGGTTGCCTTGGCTCTCCATGGTGGCTCTAGCGGGCGTCGACCCGTAGCTCGAGGCCAAGAGACTCGAGGACGTCGAGAGTCTTGCCGAGCTGAACGGTGGGCTTGCCGCGCTCGAGCTCGGAGACAAAACGCGTGCCGACTCCGGCGAGTGCGGCCAAGCGCTCCTGCGTCAGACCTGCCTCCCTGCGGCGTCGTCTGACGGCAGCGCCGAGATCCTTGGTTTTGGATGTCGCTCGCGTCATCTTCTTCCCGATCGGGACGAAACGGGCGACCGTGGGACGGTTCGAGAGCCTTCAGTCCCGATCGGGAAGATTCTATGCCGAGTCCACTCTCGAGCACAAGATCTTCCCGATCGGGAGTCCTCTTGATCCCCCTTGGACATTGGCCCCGCGGTTCTGGTCTAACGACTAGACCAATTTAGGGTCAGCCGTCGTCGTCCCCCGAGACCTCAAAAGCCAACAGCACGTTGCCGGCAAACTCACCCCATTTGTCGTAGCCCGAGTTCACGAAGAACTGGTTCCCGGTGAGGACCACGCCGTCCGAGTCGATCGTGCCGCCACGCGCCCTGACGTCGTTGACGGTCTCGAAGTCTTTCCTGGTTTCGTAAGACCAGATGCGCTCGCCGCTGTCGAGCCTGTAGATGCCGAGAACGCCGTTGAGATCGCCGGCAAAGGCCAGCTCGCTGGTCACCGTGACAGCCGCCGACAGTCCGTTGAAGTAGCAGTCGCGCTTGCCGGTGCACGAGGCGGGATGAAGCGTGCTCCAGAGGCGCTCGCCGGTTTTGATGTCCAGGGCGTTGAGACCCGGCTGTGGGTCGCCGGTGGTAAAGCGGTTGCCCGGGGTGTCGGTGATCGGCACGATGAGCTTGCCGCCCGAAACGGCCATACCCCAGTGGACGCCGCCGTTGAATCCACCCATTCCGAGTCGACGTTCCCAGAGGATCTCGCCGGTCTCGGGATCGATGCCGAAGATCATCCCTGACTTCTGTCCAGCGAGGATGTAGTCCTTGCCGTCGAGCGTCGCGACGATCGGGGGAGCGCCGAAGTCGAAGTCGGGGCCGTCTTCTTCTGGGCAGTTGACTTTCGTGAGACCACATGCGCCGTTCCAGGCGTCACCCTCGATCGTTTGCTGGATCCAGCGAACCTCCCCGGACTCCATCTCGATCGCGATGATGGCGTCGCTCTTGTCGTTGGCCGGAGTGCTGTAGTTCTCGCCCGTGCCGACGTAGACCAGACCGCGCTTCGCGTCGACCGTTGGAGTCGACCAGACGGGTGCGCCCGAAGGGCCCCAGAGCTGCGCGCCCGCCGAATTGCGCTTGCGCTTGGTCGGCACGTCTGTGGTGTACATGCGCCAGAGCGTCTCGCCGTCACTCTCTCGCAGAGCCAAGACTCCGCCTCGGAAGGTGCAGCATTCGTACTCTTTGTAGTAGGCGCTGATGATCTCGGTGGACGACATGGGGACAAACAGGCGACCGTCGTGGGCGGTGATCGACCCGGTGATCGTGGTGTCCGGATGATCCGCGACGTCTTGCTTCCAGAGGAGTTTCCCGGTCGCTGCACCGATGGCGTAGACGTTGCCCTCGAAGTCGCCGATGAACAGAGTCTTCGCATGCCCGTCCTTGGTCACGATGGTCGGCGAGCTGCGCACTTCGGCCTCTGCCTCGAACGTCCACCAGACGCAACCGCGCTGACGATCGAGAGCGTAGACGGTGCCGTCTTGACTGCCGGTGTAGAGCAAAGTCTCGGTAACGACTGGCTGAGACCTGGCACGCACGGCGCCTGCGAATCCGAAGGCCCACTTGAGGCGGAGTTTCGAAACGTCGCCCGGAGCGATGTCGTGCTGATCGTCAGCGACGAAGCGGTGATTTTCGGCCCCCAGCCCCCAGCTTCCCCAAGCGACGAGCCCCGGTGCGGGTGTCTCGCCCTCGCATCTCCACGAATCGCGATCGATGACCTCGTCCGCAACGAGGTCCGATGCCAGGAAGTTCGACACCTGCTGGATCTGCTCACTACTGAGCTCTTCTCCCTGGGCCTCCATGACTCCCGACTCGAGGGACACGCGGATCCGATTGCGCGACATGGCACTCATCGATTCGACGGTTGGCGCGCCGCCGATTGCGGGCTCGTGACACATGGCGCAGGACTCCTCGAAGACGATCTCTCCGGGCGTAGGGGCGTCTTGGGCGAGGAGTCCTGAAGGAGCCGCCACGAGCCAAGCGGTGCAGCTCACCCTCAGCGCGTCTTTCAAGATCCTGACTCGACGAGGCGAGGACGAAGCTCTACGTGCCATGCGGGGACTCCTGCGTTACGCGCTTGCCAACTCTCGACTGCTCGTTTTTGGCCCAAAGCCCTGTGCTACGGTGCCGAAATGAAGTCGGTCAGGAAGTGTGCATCAAGGTGTCGTTTGCCGCAATTGCGAGTCGTTTTGTGCCTCGCGACGTACGGTGTCGCTCTCGGTGTCGGAGCACTGGGATTCGGTGGCCCGGTGGCTGCTCAAGCTTCGAACGAAGACGACGAAGCCGCTGTCATCAGAGGGATCAGCTACGTCGGGATCACGGTCAGCGACCTCGACGCCGCAACTGACTACTACTCTCAGTCAGCGGCTCTCGAGGAGGTTTCTCGCGATCGGCTCAGCGGTCTCGACTTCCTGGAAGACGTGGCCGGTGACGCGGACGTGGTTCTCGACACACGTCTGCTCGAGAGCACGAACGCGCAACTCCGCTTCATGCAGGTCCTGGACGGTGACGGCACGACCAAGACGGCGCCAGGCTGGGACGCCGTTCCTGTCAACGGGCCGGGCATGGCGCACGTCTGTTACCGCTCCGATTCCGCGAACGAGACCTACCAGAAGTTTCTGGAGCGTGGTGCCACGCCGCTGGGCAACCGCGACATGGTAGAGCTGAGTACGCGCTTTCCTGTGCTCTACGCATACAACCTCGACGCCGACGGCATCATGTACGAAGTCGAGCACGTCGATCGCGAGAGGATGCCTGCCAACAAGCCCGAGCCGGGTTTCCATCACCTGCGCCACATTTCGCTCGCCAGCCCGGACATCGACCAGTCGGTGGAGTTCTATTCGAAGCTTCTCGACGTGCCCAGCCCAAGGAGAGCCGGTGGTGAAGAAGGGCTCTCCGGTGAGCCGTTCGATCAGGTCTCTGGATTTCCGGGTACGCGCCTCCAGATGGCCTGGTTCCAGGTCGGCAATCTCGAGCTCGAGGTCGTCGAGTATCTGAGTCATCCACCAGAGCCCGCGAAGGTGCGCCCACTCGAAGCCCTGGGCTACAACATGATCGTGTTCGACGTGGTGAGCCTCGACGGGGCACGCGAGAAGCTCACCGGTGCCGGAGGGAGCGTCGTCTCGGAGAAGCAGGCCATGGATGGTGGGGAGATCTTCTTCGGGCGCGATCCGGACGGCAATCTGCTCGGCTTCCTGGTCCCAGCGGAAGACTCGGTCTTCGCGACGAGCCGGTTCGATCTGTCCGGCCGGCGCTAGCCGACAGGCCGAGCCCAGACCCACCCGTCACCGCCGGACTTCAGCGGCTCAGCAAGAAGCTGTCGGAAGTCATCCGCAAGACAGCAAGACGTCAAGACATCAAGACATCAGAGAGCGAGCCACGCCATGTTCGATTTGTCCGACCACGTTTCGATCGTCACCGGTGGCAACGGTGGCTTGGGCCTGGCTTTTGGCCGCGGGCTGGTCAAGGCTGGAGCCAAGGTAGCGATCTGGGGTCGCAACGGCGAGAAGAACGCGACCGCCGAGGCGGAGCTGCGCGACCTTGGTGGCGACGTGGCGGCGTTCGAGGCCGATGTCACGAACGACGAGCAGATTTCGAGCGCCTTCGAGGCGACGATCGAGCGCTTTGGCCAGGTCGACTCGTGCTTCGCCAACGCCGGCGGCGGCGGCTTCAGAGGAATGAGCCACATGGTCTCTGAGGACGACTGGCGTTTTGCCATCGATCTCAACCTCATGAGTGTCGTCAAGACCTGGAAGGTGGTCACCGAGCATCTGCTGGCACGCCAAGCGCCTGGACGTCTCGTCGTGACGTCGTCGGCCGCGGCCAACGTCGGCTTTGGTGGAGCGGCTGGCTACTCCACGACCAAGGCTGCCGTGGTCGGCCTCGTTCGTGCGTTGGCCGTCGAGCTGGGACAGGCTGGCATCCGAGTGAACGCGATCCTGCCCGGCTACATCGAGACCGAGATGTCGCTCAACACGCCACAAGCTTTCCAGGACGCGGCTCGTCGACGCTCCGTGATCGGTCGCATTGGCACGCTCGAGGACATGGAAGGCATCGCCGTTTTCCTGGCGTCGAAAGAGAGCGACTTCCTGACCGGTCAGGGCATCGTTATGGACGGAGGGCACACCATCCACCCGATGTAGTGCACCCCTGAGGCGTCGTGGGAGAAAGCTCTACGGGCGCTTCTCTCGCTTCACCTGCCCGTCTACCCAACGGCGGCCGAACCGGTCGAAGTGCACGAGCTCGATGCCTTCTTCGTCGACAATCCGCTCGACTGTGGTCTTGAGCGGCAGCGGATCAAATGGCTCGAGTGTCGACAGCGGGTCTGGGCGACCACTCTCGCCAAGTCCGTCTTCGATGGTGAATGCATCGGGGTTGGTTTCGTCGAGCTCGCTCCAGGTGATCGGAGTGGCAACGGTTGCGCGGGGGCGCGCTCGCAGAGACCACGGCGCCACGACCGTGGCGAGACCCATGTTGCGCATCCAATCGATGAGCACCCGCCCCTTGCGGTTCTCCTTGAGGAACTCGTTGGTGAGGATGTCCGGGTGGCGTCGCAGGAGAACTGCGGCGAGCTTGTGGGCCGTGGCTCCCATCGACTCCGGACGGAGCAAGAGTGCGACGACGTGGTAACCCTTGCTGCCAGTGACCATGGGGGTCGAGTCGACGCCGAAGCCGTCGAGGAGCTCTTTGCATGCCCAGGCCGCAGCCCGCGCCTTCGCCACGTCACCGTCTTCGGGATCGAGATCGATCACCAGACGGTCTTGCTCGAAGGGTGCATCTTTTGTCGAGAGCGGAATGTGAAACTCGATCGTTCCCTGATTGGCGAGGTAGGCGAGAGCATCTGGGGTCGACGCCGCCGGGTGTACGGTGACGCCTTTGGCGCGCGGCATCTCGATTCGACCGATGAGCTCTTCGGGATAGTGCTTGGCGACGTTCTTCTGGAAGAAGCCTCTTTCGCCGACTCCGCGTGGATGGCGTACCAAGGTCAAGGGACGCCCCCGAACGTGAGGCAGCATGAGGTGGGCGACCGAGAGGTAGAACTCGACGACGTCGCCTTTGGTCGCGCCGATCTCGGGGAAGATGATTCGATCGGCGTTCGAGACTTTGATCACGAGCGACTCCCTCGAGTCCGCCGCGCCGCTCCGACTCGAGCCCTGAGCCGGCCGTCCTTGATGGCTCGGGCCGTCTCGAGGGTGTCGGCTTCTCCAGAGCTCTTGTCTTCTCGATAACGCAAGACCCGGGCAAAACGAAACGCCAGCTTGCTGTCGTAGCGCCGACTGGTGAACAGCTCGTCGAACGCCACCTCGACGACCAGCTCGGGCTTGACGAAGACCGTGCTGTCGTCGCGATGGGTCTCGAGCTCGAGCAGCCGCCGGGTTTGCCAGTGAAGCATCTCGTCGGTCATGCCTTTGAAGGTCTTGCCGAGCATGACGAAGGTCCCCTCCTCTTCGTCGCGGACGCCGAGGTGGAGATTGCTCAGCAGCCCTTCCCGCCTTCCGTTACCCCACTCGGCGCCAAGCACGACCACGTCGAGTGTGTGTGCGGGTTTGATCTTGAACCAGTGTGCCCCCCGACCGCCGGCCTTGTAGAGCGATCTCGGGTCTTTGGCCACGACCCCTTCGTGGCCCTCGTCGAGAACGTCTTGCAGGAACTCGGACGCGTCGTTTCCGGTGGTCGTGTGCAGCCGCCTGACTCGGTTGGCGGGGGTCGTGATTCGGTCGAGCGCTTCCAGCCGCGCCTCGAGCGGCTCGTCGAGGAGCGGTACGCCGTCCGCCATGAGGCAGTCGAAGAACACCGGTGTGACCTCTGGGTAGGCGCCCGGCTCGATCTCCGGAGCGTCGACCTCGCGGCCGAAACGCTCCATGGCTGCACCGAGACCGAGAGGTCGCCCGTCGGGCGCAAAGCGCATCGTTTCACCGTCTAGGATGACCTGGTCCACCGGCAGTGCTCGGGCGTACTCGACGATCTCGGGGAGGGACCGGGTGATGCGCCTGAGCGATCGGCTGTAGCGCTCGACGCGATTGCCGTCGCGGTGCAGCTGAAGGCGCAGACCGTCCATCTTCTCTTCGAAGACGAGGGGAGACCGCTTGGCGGGCGCTGCCTCCGGGTCGTCGGCGGTCTGAGCCAGCATGGGAAGAACCGGGACGAACAACTCGAGCCGGAATTCGAGGAGGCCGCTCTCGCCTCCGCCTTCGCCGTTGGCAAGAGCCGTGGTGGCGACCTTGGTGAGGTCTCCGGACAACATGGCTGCTCGACGAACGACTTTGAGCGGTACGTCTGACGCTCTAGCGATGGCGTCGATCATGAGACCGGCAAGAGCTCCTTGGCGGAGCTCACCGGCGAGCAGGCCGACCAGGAACGTCTGCTCCGACGCCGTTGCCCGCTCGAGCAGGCTTCTCAAGATTCCCTCCTGCTCGCCCTGAGAGCCCGGTCCACTCGACTCTTTGATCGAGTCGAGCGCGCGGCTGACATCGAGGACGGTGAGCGAAGGTGAGTCGGCTGGCTCGACTCCGCGCGCGAACTGAGGAGCGCGTCCTTTGCTGATGCCGATGCGCCCCTGGAGGAGCTCGCCCGACAGCCAGGAGACGATGATGCGGAGCTCGTCTGCTGCGCGGCCACTGAGCAGCGAGGCGATGGCTTCAGTCTTGGCGGTTCGCGATCTCGTCGCCTTGATCTGTTCCGAGGTCTCGACAATGTCGTTGAGAAGCACGTGCAGATGCTAGACCAGCGTTTCCCAAGTCTCGTTACAGTTCCGGCCGCGATGCATTTCGCTTGCCGTCGTTGAGTCAGTGGCGTCGAGGAACGACGCCACGTCCTCTTCCTCGTTTGAGCTCTGCTCAAACAGCGGATGGCGCCTCCTCAACAATGGCACCGCATTGCCTGTGTCGGCGCGCCCTTCGGCAGACTCAGGACAGGCCTCGGCACGCGAACGCCTCACGACCGCTCTTTGTAGCGGAACTTCGGAAACACTGGTCTAGTGGACTGTAAGAATGGGGTCATGAAGCGGAATCGCCGCAAAGCGGCCATTGCAAAGTCTCGTCGACTTCTTCGACTGGGCTGCACCCTCCTGGCCTGCCACTTGATGGTGGTGATAGCCGGAGCTCAACCAACGGACTGGACGTCTCACAAGCTCAGCTTCGAAGGCCATCGTGTGGAGTACTTCACGGCGGGCGTCGACGATGTCGACGCACCGGCTGTGGTGTTCGTCCACGGGCTCGGGTGTCGTTCGGCGTTCTGGGAGGGTCAGGTCGAGGCCGTTGCTGGGCGGGCGCGAGTGGTTCTGGTGAACCTGCTGGGCCACGCCGGATCAGACAAGCCGGAGCTCGACTACACGATGGAGCTCTACGCTCGCAACGTCCTCGCGGTCATGGACGACGCCGGGGTCGAGAGTGCCGTCCTGGTAGGCCACAGCATGGGCGTTCCGGTGCTCCGTTCAGTCGTGCGCGCAGCACCGGAGCGGGCGGAGGGGTTGTTGGGGGTGGACGGCCTGCTGGCTCTCCCTCAACAGTTCAAGCAGATGGGCCGGTCAATGGCAGCAGGTCTGGGAGGTGACACCTACCAGCAGCGTTTCGAGGTGTTCGTGGAGTCGTTCTTCAGCGAGCTCGCCAGCGAAGAGGTGCGCCAGCCGGTACGCACTTCGATGCTCAGTGCCCCGCAGCACATGGTCATCAGCTCCATGGCCAACATGTACGCCGACTCGGTGTGGGAGCCTGTGAGCTACGAAGCACCGGTCATCGTCATCATGGCAGGGAAGACGATGTTCCCCCCGGCCTACGCAGAGCAGCTGGTCACAGAGTTCCCGCAGGTCGATCGCCGCACGGCCGAAGGAGCAGGTCACTTTCTGATGCTGGAGACGCCTCGAGAGATCAACGACGCGTTGCTCGAACTCATCGACTCCGCCGCGGGCACCGCTCGTTGACTCGATCCCTGGCAGCAGCGGCAAGAACTTGGTGACCCCGCCGGAGAGAACTCCGCGCGGCGTTCCTCAGTGTTCGGTCGTGCTGCAAGGGAGTTCCAACAGGGGCGCTGGCAGGTGGCACTCGATCCCGCTCCAGGGCCACTAAGACAGGACCATCTGAATCGGAGGAGGCCAAGTGCTCGCAATCAGGATCCCTGCGTTTGTCGTCGCGCTGCTCGTTGGCTGCAGCGCACCCCCGGCGGAACACCCCCCTGGGACCCAGCCGGGTCCGCCTCTAGCCCTGGCCAACGACAATCGCGCTCCCGCAGGCGTCCTTCGCGACGGTGTTTTCGAGATCGAGCTCGAAGCCACCGTCACTCGCTGGCGCGGCGAACCCAGCGATCTCGCCGAGGGAGCTGCGGATCCGCGAGTCGTCACGGTGCTGGCCTTCAGAGAGGCTGGTCGTGAGCCGACGATCCCCGGGCCTCTGATCCGCGTTCCACAGGGCACCGAGATTCGCGTACGAGTACGCAACTCGCTTCCGGAGCGACTGTCGATCGGCATGCCCGCCGCTTCCCTACGCACTGCCCAGACCGCTGCACTAGCCAGCGACACCTTGTCGGTGCACGGCTTGAGTCCCGGAGATCCCGACGCACCGCCGCTCCGCGTGTCGAGAGGTGAGGTGAACGAGCTGCGCTATCGGGCCGACACTCCGGGCACGTTCTTCTATTGGGCAACCCCTTCCTCGCGCGCCATCCGTTCGTGGACGGGCATCGATGCGCAGCTCACGGGAGCGCTCGTCGTCGATCCGATGGGTGTCGAGCCGGATCCGGAAGAGCGGATCTTCGTGATCACGATGCTCGACCAGCTTCCCGACTCGGATGAGGAGCTGCCGTCCGTCGACTACTTTCGACGGGCAATCAACGGCTTGTCGTGGCCCGATACCGAGCGGCTCGAGTACGAGATCGGCGATGTCGTCCGATGGCGATGGATCAACGCGAGCTTCGAATCACATCCCATGCACCTGCACGGCTTTCACTTCCGCCTTCTGGGACGAGGCGACTGGAAGTCCGAGACGTTGTTTCCACCCGACGAGACTCCTCTGGTGGTCACCGAGCACATGCTGCCGGGAACCACGTTCCGCATGGAGTGGGAGCCCAGTCGAGCGGGCAATTGGATCATCCACTGCCACTTTCGCGATCACATCATCCCCACCGTGGAGCGTTCTTCAGAGGCCCTTGAGCACGACGTCCACAATCTCGAGCAGCACGCCCTCGAGGCGATGGCCGGTCTTGCGGTCGGAGTCACCGTGAACGACGGTGGCGAGGCGGTCGTTGAACCACCACCCGCCGAGCGGATTCGTCTGGTGGCGCTCGAAGAGCGCGGCGACGACGGCGAGTGGATCCGCGGCTTCGCGCTCGAAAGAGACGGAGAAGCGCCTCCCTCGACGCCCATCGTGCCTGGACCTCCCCTCCTTCTCACGCGCGGGAAGACCACCGAGATCGAGGTCGTCAATCGACTGTCCGATCCCACCACCATCCATTGGCATGGAATGGAGCTCGAGAGCGTCTACGACGGGGTCGCAGGTTGGAGTCGAACGCGCTCCCGAGTCGCTCCGCTCATAGAAACCAACGGCTCTTTCGCCGTTCGCATGCAGCCGCCTCGCGCCGGAACCTTCATCTACCACACCCACATGGACGAGACCCTTCAGCTCCTGCAGGGCATGGTGGGGCCGCTCCTGGTGCTCGAGCCGGGCGACACCTACGATTGGGCGCTCGATCGCGTCTATCTCATCGGCGGACAGGAGGAGGGGGACTACCCGATTACCGTCAACGGTGCTCGAGAAGCTCCGCCAGAACAGTTCGAATCCGACCGCAGCTATCGACTGCGCTTTCTCCACATCACCGCCGGCGCTGAGATCGTGGTCTCGCTTCTCCGCGATGGAGAACCCGTCACGTGGACACCGCTCGCCAAAGACGGCGCGGATCTACCCCCGGCGTTGCAGGTCCCGGCACGAGCGATGTTCTTGACCCACACGGGTGAGACCTTCGACTTCGAATGGACGCCCGAGCGGCCCGGGTCTCTGGCAATCTCGTTGCGCTACCAGCCCTTCAATGGGAGCGAAGAGGTCGAGCTCAGTCGGCCGATTGCGGTGCGGTGAGGCCGCGCACGCGCGGGCTTCGGGGTTGCATCGAAAGCCGAGGCGCTGTCTGATAGGAGCCTAGCCAACCCAGAAGGAGACTCCCATGTTTCGCGAATCACCGCCCAGATCCCGGTGCGCGTCGCTCGCGCTCGTGACGACCACCTCTCTCCTCGCCGCTCTCCTCGCGGTTGCTTGCCAGGAGGCCAGGGGCACGGCGGGCGACATCTCCAGCGAAGACCCGCTGGTCGCCTCGACGCAGCATGGCCCGGTCCGTGGCTTCGAGGAAGAAGGCATTCTGGTCTTCAAGGGTGTTCGCTACGGAGCGGACACTGCGACCACCCGCTTCGCGCCTCCTGCGCCGCCGGAGCCCTGGACGGAGGTTCGCGATGCCTTTGCCTATGGAAACTCGGCTCCGCAGGGGCCACGCGGCCGCATCAGCCTCTTCGAGTCGTGGCGCAGATCCGACGCCGGAGAACAGCGAAGACTGCCTCTTCCTGAACGTCTGGACTCCGGCCCTGCGCGACGGTGGATCTCGACCGGTGATGGTCTGGTTCCACGGCGGCGGCTTCACTAGCGGCTCTGGCTCGTCGAACGCTTACGACGGAGTCCGCCTGGCTCATCGTGGCGACGTCGTGGTGGGGACCGTCAACCACCGCCTGAACCTCTTCGGCTACACCTATCTCGATGACTTCGGGCAGCAGTTCGAAGGTTCTGGCAACGTTGGTCTTCTCGACCTGGTCGCTGCGCTCGAATGGGTGCGCGACAACGTCAGCGAGTTCGGCGGGGATCCGAACAACGTGCTGATCTTCGGCGAGTCGGGAGGCGGCTGGAAGGTGAGCACCTTGATGGCGATGGATGCGGCCGCGGGGCTCTTTCACCGTGCGGTTGCCCAGA
>JANQPS010000654.1 GCA_028285365.1 Thermoanaerobaculia bacterium
CCTGTCGCCTCGAGTTCGAGCGCCACGTCGCGGGCGCTCCGCCAGCGTCGCTCAGGATCCTTCTGCAGACAGCGGGCGACGATGTGGTCGAGACCGGCAGGAGCGACGGTACCGCTCCGCGAGGGCGGTTCCGGCTCGGCGCGCACGATCGCGCCGATGAGGCTCGCCTGCGTACCGCCGTCGAAAGGTCTTGTGCCGGTGGCCATCTCGTAGAGCAGGCAACCCAGAGCCCATATGTCTGTGCGAGGACTCGCGGGCTTGCCCTCGAGTTGCTCGGGCGCCATGTACGGCAGGGTGCCGACGAGTGATCCTTCGGCAGTGATCGCCGCTGTCCAGGTCGGCGCTTGGGTCTTGAGCTCGTTGCGAGCGCCGCCGTCCTCGAGAGAGCCTGAGGTCCCTCGGGCCAGGCCGAAGTCGAGCACCGTGGCCCCGGAAGCACCCAGCATGACGTTGCCCGGTTTGAGGTCTCGATGCACGAGACCTTGCGCGTGGGCGGCGTCGGTCGCGTCGGCCACCTGCAGGCCAATCCTACGGAGCTCCGCATACGGCACCGGCCCGCGGGCCAGCCGGTCGGCCAACGTCTCGCCCTCCAGGTACTCCATGACGAGGAAGTCGACGCCATCTTGCGAGTCGAGATCGTGGAGCGTACAGACGTGCGGGTGCTGGAGCTGCGAGATCGTTCGCGCTTCCCGCTCGAGGCGAGCCCGATAGCGGGCGTCCCCACTCAGATCCTCTGGAAGCACTTTGAGGGCAACGTCGCGGCCCAGGCGATCATCGCGGGCTCGATACACCTCGCCCATCCCGCCCGATCCGACGAGCCCGATCACCTCGTAGCGCCCGAGCCGGGCGCCTTGCTCAAAGGACATGTACTTTTGAGTCTAGCGTTGGGTTGATGGACTCCAGCGCCGTTTGGGATGTTTGCCTTCGCGTGAATGCGCGGATGAGTATCGTTCTGCCACCGTCGCGTGGTCGCCGCTTTTGTCGTCCGAAATCGAGGAGCTCCCCGGACATCTATCCTCTGCGCGGTTTCGGCTGAGCATCCACCTCACTTGGAACGAACCCAACCCTCCCGACAAGAGCGATCGGCTTTTGTTGAACCTCGCCGTCGCTGGCAGCGCGGATGGCTTCCAGCGCGAGACAGATGATCCTCGACGAGATCCTCCCGGGAGGACGCGTACAGGCACTCCTCGCGGGTTAGCTCGTGCTGACGGACCAGAGGGTGAGGAACCGTCGTCGACCGGGTTGTCGGCGCTCCACCCCGGGTCCTTGGATGGGTCGAGCTCGAGCGCTTCGCGATCGAGCAGCCGGCCGCGTTGCATCACATGCCGAATCGCCCGGGTTGCCCCGATGGTCCGATCGGGTCGTCCCTCGACGATGACGATGTCGGCCAGCTTGCCGGGCTCCAACGTGCCCCAGTCCTCGACGTTCATCAGCACAGCGGTATTGTGAGTGGCGGCGGAGATCGCCTCGAGAGGTGTGTAGCCGGCTTTCACCAGCAGCTCGAGCTCCCGGTGCACTCCTTCCCCGAACAGCACGCCGGGATACGGGGCATCGGTGCCGACCACGAGGGTGCCGCCTGCTTCCCGGAGCTGCCGTGCGGCGCTCATCGCAACCTCGAGACGCTCGCGGGACTCGGCGGCGCGAGCCGCTTCCTCCGGGGAGAGGTCACGCGTGGCGTGCTCACGAACAGCGCGGTCGAAGGCAGGCGGATTGGTGTCGGCCGCCAGCGGGTGGTCGAGGAACGCAAGATCCTCGAACCGGCGACGCGCGAAAGACTCCATGGTCGCAAGCGTCAAGATGACGCGGATGTTGTTCTCGACGATGTGGCGCAGCGCCCGATCGTCGAACGTGCGCCGGGGAAGGTGGATAAATGCGGTGATCCCGGTGGCGGCGACGTCGTAGCTGCCGTTGCGCGCGTCCACATGTCGACGAAAACCGGCAGCGATCGCTCGCGTGCCTCACGCACGATCTCCAACAGGAGCGGCACCGAGAACCCCACGTGGACTTTCACCGCGTCCACACCTGCGCGGTCGAGTTGGCCCACGATTTTCGGCACCTGCGCGCGGCCCGAAAGAGCGAAGGAGATCGGAGGCCAGACCGGCTCCGCGCCGTCGATGAGGGCGCCGACGCTGTAGATGCGAGGCCCCCGGATCGTGCCGGCTGCCACCTCGTTTCGGATCTGCAGGATGTACGGCATGACGTTGCCGGTATCGAGGATCGTCGTGACGCCCGCGTACAGGAGTGCATTCAAGTAGCGCTGATAGCCGAGCATCTCGACCGCAACCCCGTCCCAGCCGCCAAGGAAGTGCACGTGCATGTCCGCGAGACCGGGCATCAGGGTGAGGCCCGTGGCATCGATGATGCGCACATCGTCCGGCAGGGTGACCGACGCGGCGCTTCCCACCGCCTCGATGCGCACGTCTGCCGACCAGAGCACCGAGGTAACTACAGGCAGGCTTGCAAAGCTCGAGCGAACGGACGGTGCCGAGAAGCGTCGGTCTTCGGCAAGCAACGGGATCTGCCTCCCCCTGAGGCAACGTGTTCACACGACCTCCAGAGCTACGGCTCCCCTCGCCCCGCGTGGTCTCAGCTCAGTCGCTGTAGCGATCGTGGTTGCACGGGATCAGGATCCTCGGGGGGCGAATGGCCCTGGCTCAGATCCCATACCTTGCCTGTCGATCGAGCGGCCCGGACAGCTTTGTATTTCGTGACCTTTGCCCCCAGAGCTCGACATCGGCGATGCGGAGCCCCCTGCCTGCGCGCCGGACAGATAGCACTCTCGATCAGTCCGAAAGGGCCAGAGAGTCTCCTAACTTTTGATCTACTTCCGATCGAGCCGGAAACTACCGTCCCAGCGTGGCGGAGCGCCCTGGAGGAGAAACTCACGGCAGCGATCCAACAGAACCCTGACGACCTTGTCGCCGGAGTGACGGTCTGCACAGCGGGTCCAGATCTCGACTGCCTCAGCGAAAGCGCCTCGCTCGTAGAGCAAGAAGGCTGAGCGGAACTCATCCAAGTACCCGTCGAGTTGGTCGTCGCGAAGGTCGTTTTGCCAGTCGATGACCTCGTACACGAGAGTCGGGGCCGACCGTCCTTTGAGGATCACTCTGTCGATTTGTCTCAGCGGAACGCGATCTGGCCGCTCGAGCACCTGGACCGCGCTGCCGCCCACGAGAAAGCGCGTTCCGTACACCTTGTTGAGCGATTCCACTCGAGACGCAGTGTTGGTCACGTCGCTGATCACCCCGGACCCGAGCCGCTCGTCTTCGCCGATGATGCCGAGCATGGCGCGGCCGCTGGCGACACCAATGCCCACGTCGACGGCAAGCTCACCGAGGTCGACCTGCCTGTCGTTGAATGCCCTCAGTGAATCGAGCATCTCTTGCCCTGCCTGCACCGCGTCGTCTGGGCTTCTCGGAAAGATCGCCATCACCGAGTCGCCCTGGAACTGGTCGATGTAGCCGCCATGCCTGCGGATCGCAGGTGCCATGAGCTCCCAATACCGGTTGACGAAGGTAAAGGCCTCGTCGGGAGTTTTCTTTTCGACGTGAGCGGTGAAGTCACGGATGTCGTTGAACAGAACGGAGATCTCGTGCTCCATGCTGTCGCCGAGCTCGATGTCTTCTACGCTTTCCTTGAGAATCAGCTCGAGAAACTGTTTGGGTACGAAACGTTCGGTTCGCTCGTGAACCCGCGCCAGCTGCTGCATGTGTCGGGCGTTTTCAAGCGAGATTGCGATCTGGGCAGCAAGGCTGCTCAGAACTTCGACGCGATCGGAGGTGAACGCTCCGGCCATGAGGTTGTTCTCGAGGTACAACATGCTGTTGAGCTTGTCGTGGTGCACGATGGGCATACAAAGAGTAGACCTCACCTTGCGTTCCTGGACGTATGGGTCGTTCTCGAACCGCTCGTCCTGAGCAGCGTCGCTCAGAACCAGAGGCTCCCGCATTCGTTCTGTGTAGTCGATGAGCGATCCCGGTGAAAGACGATCAGGGGTTGGCGTGTCGTAGAGCTCGAACCGAGGCCTTGTGCTCGACTTCTGCATCGTGGCGACGACCTGCCAGTCTGCCGCGGACTTCTCGAGGTACATGGCTGACTCCGCGCCGACGTTCTCCAGCGAGATGAGCAGCATCTTCTCCAGCAGACGTTCCAGATTCATCTCACTAGAGAGCGTCTGATTGGCACGGGTGATCGTGGCGAGGTCGAGAGTGGCAGAGTTGGCTGCTAAGTTGGTTGCGAACGCTGCACTCCCGACGGCGACCGGGGAAGGCCAGGCAGTCTGAGCGGCACCGTCGAGGTGGCCACAGAGCTCGGGATAGAGAGCCCGCAATTGACGGACCTTTCCGTGAGCTCCCCATCCCTGGTATGCCTCCAGAGCTCTTCTCATGGAGAACGCAGCGATGTCTGCGTTGTCGATGCTGAGATAGAACTTGGCGCTGACTTCCAGGGTGGTGGCATAAGCAAAGATCGAATCGCTCTCCCTGGCCTTCTCGATGGCCTCAGCGAAGAGTCGCTGGGCTTCTAGAGCGCGTCCCAGCACGCGAGCTCGCTCTGCCTGCAGCACAAGAGACCAGTGTTCGTAGTTGCCTCTGTAGAGCGCCATTCTCTTCTCTAGGCGCCGCAGGTTCTGTCTCACGATGCGAAGAGTCTTGCGTCTCTGCCTTCGGCTCGCTCGAGGGTAGAGCTCTAGCCGCGCCAAAGGGTAGAGGACGTAACAGAGGAGGATGTTGCCGTCGAATTTGGGTACGTGTGCCGTTTGAGCCTCCACGGCTTCACAACACTGGTCTGGTGCATTGAAGGTGTAGGCCTCCAGGGCTCGCAGATGCAGATAGACGAGGAGCTCGAACGATGTTTCACAGAGATCGACCTCCTCCTGGAGGACATAGTGGGCTGGTAGTGGATCTTTGCCACGCAACCGCCGGACCCAGTCCCGGACGCATTTCTCGAAAGTCGAGTAATCCGAGAAGTTGAAGCGCTCAACCAGGTGGTGGTGACGATCCAGCTCATCCTCGACCGAGGCCAATCGACTGGCAAGATCTTGATTGACAACCCGCTCGAAGGTTGCGGCGACGAGTGACAGGCCTTGAAAAAATTTGTCGTTGGCTTGCTTCGTGCCGAGGCGGTAGTTCTGGAGCAGCTCGTCAGCCAGCGTGCTGTTGGAGGAGTGTAGGTGTCTCGCGTAGAACAGGTAGAGCAGCTCGACTAGAACCCTGGAGTGATGATCTGGAACTCGATCCACGAGACCCAAGGCCAACTCCGAGAACTGCACCGCACCCTCGACGTCGGTCTCATCGTTGGCGAGCAGCGTGGCGTAGAGAGTAAACGAGTGAGGAGCTTCCGGCGTCAAGCCAAACTCGATCGCCAGTTGGGTGCACCAGAAACTGATCCAAGGGAGGTAGAGCGGATCGACATAGGTACTGGGTAAAAAGGTGATGTGAAGGATGCGAACAAGAGCCCGAACCCTCGGGTCGTCGCACTGAGGCAGTTGTGCGAGATCGGCGACGCTCCGGCTCCTCATGTGCCATCGAATTCTCAGCAGTGGCGGTACGGAGTGGTAGAGCCTTGGCCGCTTGGGCATGCGAAGGCCGAGCTCCGCAAGGCACTCCCGGGCAGCGTCTGTAGCTTTCGAGTACTCGTGTTGGGAAATGTACGCATCGATCTCGGCGGAATAGAAGTGATGACGGTCGACAGCAGTGCGTGTCGATCGTTTTGCGATGTTGATCGTCTCGAGCAGCGCGCTGTACTTCAGCTGGGCGAGCTGACTGACGGTCAGGGCGCGATAGAGAGCGAGCGATTGGTCATAGTGGGTGTCCCACGCGCCTTCTCCGAGAAGGTCGAGTGCGTGGCCGACCTGGGCCTCCGCCACCCCAAAGGCTCCTGAAGGGTTGGCCTGCTCTGCTGCCGTGAGGTTCAACGACACCAGTGCGAGAGCCTCTTCACTATCGGTGATGAGCCCTCGGCCCTGGTTGAGATGGTTGGTTATCTCGAAGACTTTTGCTCGGAGCTCGGTGTCTGACGTGTTCTCGAGGAGGAGACGGCCAACTCCCAGATGAGTCTTCTCCCTCGTCGCCTCGTCCATCATGGAATAGGCGGCCTCCTGCACTCGATCGTGCAGGAAGTAGCAGGCCACGTCGGCGCTACCTTGGCCGATGTATTTGTACCGGTTGTCCTCGGGAAGGATAAGGCCCGTCTCCAACAATCGCCACAGCTGCGGTGCGAGCTCACTGGGTTCTGTGGCGCTGATGTGGCTCAGCGTCAGAACATCGAAGCGATTACCAATGATCGAGGCCAGCTGCAGGAGTTGCCGGTCAGCTACCGGCAGATTGGCAATCTTAGACACCATCAGGTCGATGACGTTGTCGCTCAGGGCCACGTGCTCGATGGCATCCAACCGCCACCTCCACTGCCGTTGTTCGAGATCCATGTGGAGGAGGCGGTCCTCGTAGAGACCTTGCACGAGCTGGCGCAGGAAGAATGGATTCCCTGCGGTCTTCTCGAAGAGGAGCTTCGACAGTGGCTCGACGCGCTTTTTGTCTGTGGTGAGCGTGTCGGCCAGCCAAGAGAGCGTCGAGGACTCTCTCAACGGACCCACTTCGAGTGTACGGATGTTTGTCGTCCCATCTCTCCGGGTGTGCTCGACGAGAGGGGGGAGGAGATGGCTCTCGTCGATCTCGGTATCGCGGTACGCCCCGACCACGAACAGCCACCGGATCTCCGGTGTGGAAAGCCAGTGCTGAAGCAGCTTGCTCGAGGCAGGATCCATCCACTGCAGGTCGTCGAGAAACAAGGTCAGGGGCCTGGCCCGGGTTGCTACAGCGCGCAGGAGACCCTCGAGAGCAGCAAGGAGGCGTTCGCGCTCTTGAGCAGGCTCGACCGGTGTCAGGGCTGGTTGTTCTCCGATGAGCAGCTCGAGCTCTGGAACGATGTTGAGGAGCAGTCGTCCATTGGGAGCGACAGCCTCGTTGATCCGCTCTCGGTAGTTGCGAGCGCCGTCGGGCTCCAACAGCACCTGCCTGACCCAGTGGCCGAAGGCCTCGCTGATCGCGGTATATGGAGTGCTGTACTGCAGCTGGTCGAACTTCCCACGCACGAAGAAGCCACGGCTTCGAGTGATGGGTTTGTGGAGTTCGTTGACCAGGCAGGTCTTGCCGATACCCGGCGCTCCGGCGACGAGACTGAGGACTTTCCCTCCGTCTAGGACTTCTTGGTAGCCGTCGAAGAGTTCTCGAAGAGGCTCTTCTCGACCGTAGAAGCGCTCGCTCAGTTGAAGAACCGGATTGATGTCGCCTTGGCCCAGTGGAAAAGCCGCTCTAGCACCCCTCGAAAGCGCTACGTGGACCTTCTCCAGGTCGTGGAGGAGGCCGATGACCGTTTGATAACGCTGGCTGGGGTGTTTGGCCAGGAGTTTCATGACGATCTCCGAGAGGACCGGCGGCACTCCTGCTGAGATCTCCTGGGGTGAGGAAGGAGTCATGGCGAGGTGGGCATGCACCAGCGCCAATGGGTCGTCATGAAGGAACGGCAGCCGACCGGTGAGCAGCTCGTAGTACACGACGCCGAGCGAGTAGAGATCGCTGCGAAAATCCAAGCTCACGTTCATGCGTCCGGTCTGCTCCGGCGACATGTATGCAAGTGTGCCTTCGATCAGATTGGCACTGATGTCGGTCGGCGCCTCCTTCGCCAGGGTCGTCGCAATGCCGAAGTCGAGGATCTTGACGCTCTCGGTGTCCTCGCACCACAACATGGAGTAGGGCGTCAGGTTCTTGTGGATGACGTGGGCCTCGAAGAGAAGCGAGAGAGCCTTTGCAGCGGCAATGCCGACTCGACAGAACTCTGCAGCCTGTAGAGGACCCTCTTGGATGAGCTCCGCCAGAAAGGTACCGGGTACCCTCTCCATGACGAGCGCATGGCAATCCCCCTCCGAGTGCAGCTCGTAGGCACGCGGAGTCGCCGCACCTCCGTGCCGACTGAGCATCTCGAAGTCGTGGCGAAGACGGGTCACTTCCCGGGGTGTAGGCAGAGCACGCTTCAGTTGTTTGACGAAGATCGGACTTTGGTCCGACTTCCTCGTCCCGGCGTAGATCTGCGCTTCGGGCCCGTCGTACAAGAGCTGATCGACTGTGTAACTCGAAGCTTCAATCACGGCGGTACCTCCTGAGCGTGAGACCAAGTGGACTATGTACCAGTTACATCTGAGACGTGGTCTCGCAGTGAACCGAACAAACGGTACTGATGCCGTGGTCGAGCCTCTGGAGGCGAAGGCGGCTTGGCGACGGCGACATCGGTGAGCTCGTTGGGTTCTGCTGTCCGGTAGTCCGGTTGGACCATGTGCAAACCGCCATGATCCGAGCCCTCTGGCGACCTCGGTCGCACGCTCGGAGTGGCGGTTCGGAGGGCGAGTCCCTCGTATGCTCGAGCGCGTGCGCCCAACGCATGTCGCGAGGTCCTCTGTACAAGACGATGGCCTGGACCCAGGTTCGCCGAGCCAGCACGCGAGCCTGTCCTGAGCAATCGGCCGCTGACCCGGATGTATGATCTCGGCCACTCATGCAGGTCATCAAGAGCCCGGAAGTCAAAGACGTCGTCGTCATCGGTTCGGGAGCCGGAGGGGGCACGGTCGTGCAGGTGCTCACCGCTCTCGGGGTCAAGGTCACGCTGCTCGAGGCCGGGCCGATGCTCGACCCGCAGCGCGATTTCAAGTCGAACCAGTTTCCCCACGACTACGACCATCGCGGAGCTGGTGAGAACGCGGAACGCTACGAGGGCAAACAGCAGTGGGGCTTCTTCTCGGCGCCGAACGGCTTCTGGGACATCCCCGGGGAGCCGTACACCGTTGCACCGGGCAGTGAGTTCCGCTGGCAGCGATCGCGCATCCTCGGCGGCCGCACCAACCACTACGGTCGCATCTCGCTGCGCTTCTCTGACTACGACTTCGCGCCCTACTCGTTCGACGGACTCGGCACCGACTGGCCAATTTCTTACGAAGACGTAGCTCCCTACTACGACAAGGTGGAGCGCTTCATCGGTGTGACCGGCTCTCAGGAGGGACTGCGCACCGCTCCGGACGGCATCTTCCAGCGCTGCCCGCCACCGAAGGTGCACGAGGTCTTGATCCAGAAGTCCTGCGAGAAGCTCGGCATCCCGTGCATCCCGAATCGACGAGCCGTCATCACGCGTCGCACGAACGGACGAGCGCCCTGCCACTACTGCGGCCACTGCGGACGCGGCTGCCTGACTGCCTCCAACTACAGCTCGAGCCAGGTGCAGATCCTGCCAGCGCTCGCGTCCGGCAACCTAGAGATCGTGCCCAATGCCATGGTGCGGGAAGTCCTGGTCGACGAGCAGGGCCAGGCGTCGGGCGTTTCCTACATCGACACGCAGACCCGCGAAGAGATCCAGATCAGGGCGCGAGTGGTGGTGCTGGCGGCGAGTGCTTGCGAGTCGGCGCGCTTGCTTCTCAACTCCAAGTCGGCGCTCTACCCGGACGGCTTGTGCAACCAATCAGGCATCGTTGGCCGGTTCCTGATGGACACGGTCGGCTTCGGCCTCGGAGCGCGCATCCCGGCCCTCGAAGGCATGCCCCGCTACGACACGAGCGGAATGGGGGGTGCACATCTCTATATGCCGTGGTGGGAGCTCGACAAGAAGAACAAGGACTTCCCACGCGGCTACCACATCGAGATCAGTGGCGGCTATTCGATGCCGTACCTGGGCAGCTTCGGGCGGGCGGCGGAGCGGCACGGAGGCTGGGGGGCCGGTCTCAAGGAAGAGGTGCGACGCTCCTACGGCACGTTCGTTGCGCTCGCCGGTCGCGGCGAGATGATTCCGAACATCAACAGTTTCTGCGAGATCGATCCGGACGTCGTCGACAAGTGGGGCATTCCCGTGCTGCGCTTCCACTTCAAGTGGAGCGACTACGAGTGGAAGCAGGCGCGCCACATGGAGCGCACGTTCATCGACATCCTGGAAGGCATGGGTGGAGAGGTCCTTGGGCTCACCAACCCGGGGCGTGAAGGCAAGGGCATCTCGATCCCCGGCTCGATCATCCACGAGATCGGCACCGTACGCATGGGCAAGGATCCCCGTAGCTCGGCCGTCAACGAGTTCTCGCAAGGGCATGTGACCCGCAATCTCTTCGTCGCGGACGCCGGCCCCTTCGTCTCCAACCCGGACAAGAACCCGACGCTGACGATCAAGGCGTTGGCGTGGAGGATGTCCGAATATCTCGCGGAGGCGATGAGGAACGGTGATGTCTGAGGTACGCACAGTGTCCTCCGCTCGGACTGTCGGCGGTCGCCGCTGGAGCCGCCGCGACATGCTGCGGGCATCGGCGCTGGCGCTGACCTCAGTCGGCGTGCTCGATCTGCGCGGCGCACGGGTCGCTCACGCCCTGATCCAGCAGAGGAACGATGATGCGGCCGAGCAGCTCTGGTTCAAAGCGCACGAGTGGGAGACGCTCGTTCGGCTAGTCGACATGATCCTGCCCGAGGACGATGTTTCCCCGAGCGCCGCCGATATCGGAGTACCCGAGTTCATCGACCTCATGTGCAGTCACAGCGGCCGCCTGCAGCAGACGTTTTCCAGCGGCCTCCTCTGGCTCGATGCGCACACCCGTCGCCAGCACGGCAGCCGATTCGTGGAGTGCACGCCGGAGCAGCAGGCCGCAGTGCTCGATCTTCTGGCGGAGCATGGCTCCGAGCCCGACCCGCGAAACTACGAGGGGCCTGAGGCGTCCGTCGAGTACGCCGGCTTCTTCGACTACGGTCTCGACGCTCCGTCACACCTGCGACCGGGTGCCAGCTTCTTCGGCTGGGTGAGGCGGCTCGCCATGGACGGGTATTACACGAGTCCCGAAGGCATCAGTGATGTCGGTTACGAGGGCAACACCTATCTGCGCCGCTACACCGTGCCGGACGAAGCGCTCGAGTACGCCCTGGCACGGAGCCCGTTTGCCGGCGAGCAGTAGAGCCAGAGTTGTTGGGCACCCTGACGCCTTGACCGCCGACGCTGGCGCCAGAGGGAAGACGGTGCGACCGCTCCGCTTCTCTGCCCGCTAGGCCACCCAATCGGAGAGCGCTTTGCGCGCGCCAGAGCGCATCTCGCTGACGTCGTACTCGACCCCATCGCACCAGTTGAAGAGGTGAACGCGGATCAGGCCTCTTTCAGCGCGCTCGAGCAACTCCGGGTCGGCAGGATAGGTGGAGCGATCGAGAGCCTGGCGCAGCGGACCTGGGCCCGCCCAGTCGAGGAGTCCTACGAAGTCGCTCGCGGGATCGTCGACGTCGAGGTCTCCCCAATCGATGATGCCGGTGACCTCGGAGGACTGCGGGTCGATCAGCACGTGCTCCATGCCGAGATCGGCGTGAACGAGTCGGGAGGCTGGTGAAGGCGAGCACTCTGTCTCCAAGCGGCGGAGTGCAGACACGACTAGCGGCTCCTCCGACAGACCGAGCCGGAGAATGCGAGCCTCCAGCTCCTCGCCAACCGGCCACCCGCGCACCTGGGCGACGGCACCCTGGAGGGGGATCGCATGGAGGGCTTCCAGAAAGCTCAAGAGGGTTTCGAGGATGGCATCGAGCCTGAGAGCGTCTGCCTGCAACGAGTCGAGCGGCGTGCCCGAGATCTTCGGGTACCCCATGAAGGGATAGGGAAAGCGCTCCGAGGCCTCTCCTCGAAACCGTGGACTAGGAATTGGGAGCGGCAGCTGTGGTGCGATCTGTGGCAGGACCAGGAGCTCCGTCTCGAGATGTTCGACGACGTTTTGGCGCTTGGGGAAACGGAAGATCCAGCGCTCGTCGATCTCGACGGCTTCGCTGTCCCAACCAGCATCCAGGAACTTCACCGGCCGGCCGGCGAGCTCGGGAAACTGCTCGCCCACGATCTCGGCCACCTCGTCCAGGTCCAGCTGGCGATCCGAGGTCCAGGGTGCGGGGGTTTCACGAGTCATCGGGGTTCCATGAGGGACGAGCGGGGGTGAGCGGGGATGAGCGTGCCAGCCTCTCGCGGCAGGGTTGAATGGCCTTTGTGTTCGACCTGCGTGAAGCGGCCAGCTTGCGGACTCCACGCACTCCTGCAACAGTGAATCACTCCATCATCCGAACGAGGACCATACATGCGAGCAATGATCGGCGTCATCTCTACCCTGGCCACCGTGTTGATCAGTTTTCCCGCGCAGGCCGAGTGTGATCCCGAAGGCGAAGTCCACTACATCTGTGGTCTCGGAGAGCCAGAGGACCTGGTGGTCGTGCCGGATTCGTCGTGGGTTGTCGTCTCGGGTATGCAGGCTGCGGGTCGCATCGATCTCGCTAGCCGCGCTGACGGCTCGGTTCACCGCGTGTTTCCCGAAGGAGCGGGATCACGGCACGATACGGAGACCTTCGGCTCGTGCCCGGGCGACGAGCGGGACGGTTTCCTGCCGCATGGAGTCAGCCTGCGACCCGGCAGCGACGATCGACACACCCTCTACGTCGTGCGTCATGGCGCTCGCGAATCGGTCGAGGTCTTCGATCTCGACGCGTCCTCGAGCGCACCCTCGCTCACGTGGATCGGCTGCGCGGTCGCGCCGGAAGGCGTCAGCCTCAACTCGGTGACCGCACTGCCAGGGGGCGGCTTCGCTGCAACGAACTTCAACGTTGCGCAGGGCTGGGTGCTCGAGTGGTCACCTGACACCGGCTGGTCCGAGGTCGCCGGCAGCCGCACTCCGGGCCCGAACGGGATCGTTTCTTCGCCGGACGGACGCTGGCTCTATGTCGGCGGTTGGATCACGAAGTCACTGATCCGGCTGTCGCGAGACGATGACGGGATCGAACCCAAACAGGTGCCCGTGGGGTTTCATGTCGACAACGTCCGTTTGGGAACCGACGGAGCGGTGTACGCCGCCGGCCACAACGCGGTGGCGGTCTCCGGAATCGTCACCTGTCTGAGTAGCTCCGACTGCGAAGGGGTCACCAACCACGTCGCACGGGTGAACGCGGAGGCTGGCGACGTCGTAGAAGTCGTGAATCAACCCTCCAACGAACGCATGAAACTCGGCACGGTCGGTCTTCTCATAGGAGACGAGGTCTGGGTCGGCGGCATCGCGGGAACCGAGCGAATTGCCCGATTTCCAGCATCCAACTAGCAGAAGGGAGACCGGGTCGTTGGGCCGTACTCTCGGTGCCTCCAGCTTGCAACAAATCACCGGGAGTGCCATGCGCACCATCTTCCTCCTGTCCGGACTGCTGCTGGCATCGGCCGCGACTGCCGCGGACCAGCCCAACATCGTGGTTTTGTTCGCCGACGACCTCGGCTACGGCGATCTGAGCTCGTACGGCCATCCCACGATACGGACACCCAACATCGACCGGCTCGCTGGCGAGGGCCTGCGGCTCACGTCGTTCTATTCGGCGCCCGCGTGCGTCCAGGCCCGCATTCGCCTGCTGACCGGCCGCTACCCGATCCGCACCGAGATTCGTGGCACGAGCGTCGACGGCAAAGGCGGCATTCCGGAAGGCGAGTTGACGCTGCCCGAGGCGCTCCGCAGCGCCGGTTACAAGACGGGCATGGTCGGTAAATGGCACCTCGGATATGCCGAGAGTCGCTTCCTCCCGACCGGCCAGGGCTTCGACAGCTGGCTCGGACTCCCCTACTCCAACGACATGATCAAGCCCTGGGTACAGACCGACGAACCGCTCTGGCTGTACGACGACACGGAGCGCGTCGAACACCCGGTCGACCAGGACACTCTGACCACGCGCTATACGGAGCGCGCGGTGCGGTTCATTCGTGAGTCGAGAAACGGACCCTTCTTCCTCTACTTCGCCTACTCCATGCCCCATCTGCCGCTCCACACTGCGGACCGCTTTCGAGGCCACTCGCGCGGCGGGCTCTATGGCGATGTGATCGAGACCATCGACTGGTCGGTCGGGGAAGTGCTGGAGACGCTCGAGCAGCTCGGTCTCGCCGACAACACCATCGTCATCTTCACCAGCGACAACGGGCCGTGGCAGAACCCGCCCGATCGCATGCTGCAGAAGGGCAATCTCCGCACTCACGCTGGCTCGACCGGATTGTTGCGCGGCTCCAAAGCGACTACCTACGAAGGTGGAGTGCGGGTGCCGTGCATCGTGCGTTGGCCAGGTGCGGTGCCGGCGGGGCGGGTGTCGGCGGAGATGGCGGCGACCACGGATCTCTTCGTCACCCTGGTCCAGGCGGCCGGCGCCAAGTTACCCGAGCACACGGTCGACGGCTTCGATCTGCGACCGTTCTTCGCAGCCGATGACGAGGCGTCGCCGCGTCAGGAGCAGCTCTACTTCTGGCGTGGACAGGTGGTCGGACTACGTGCCGGAAAGTGGAAACTGCACTCCAACTCCCACGTGCGCGCGGGGTGGTGGAAGGGCGAGGACGCGATCGAGCTGTTCGACCTCGACGCCGATCCGGCGGAAAGCGTCAACCTCGCCGGTGATGAGCCAAGCGTGCTCCGCCGACTGAAGCTGCGCGCGCAGGTGGTCGCTGAGGAGCTCGGTGCGGGCGTCCCCTGGGGAGCTGACGAGTGAGCGAGGCAAGCCCGACCGCGACTCTGACTATCGCGCCTGGGCTACGCGAGATCGATGCACACCAGAAGGTGGGCCGCTTGCGTCGATATCTATCGAGTGCGTTGTGCGTGTCATCCGTGCTCGTGGCCGGGTGTACCGATCCGAACGAGCGCGCAAGTCCGTCGGAGTCCAGGGTCGTGCGCTACGGCACCGGAACCCCGATGCAGACGTTCGACCCGCATCGAGCGGACACAGGCCCCGTCTTCTCTACGTACCTGGCGCTCGTCTACGACGGCCTGACCAGGACCGACCCGGAAAACATTGGCAAGGCGCTACCAGCACTCGCGCAGTCGTGGGAGTGGGTCGACGACGTCACGCTCGAGTTCGAGCTGCGCGACGACGTTCGTTTTGTCGACGGCGAGCCATTCAATGCCTTTGCAGCCAAGGCGAACATCGAACGAATGATCGCCGCTGAGGGACCGCGAGCCAGTACGGTGGCTTCGATCAAGAGCGCCGAAGCAACCGATGAGTTTCTCTTGCGCCTGCACCTCTCGTATTCCGACCCCACTGTGACGTACAACCTGGGGCTGTCGCCGGGAATGATGGTGAGTCCGGCCGCTTTCGACGATCCACATCTGGACCTCAACCCGGTCGGTACCGGGCCCTGGATCTACGATTTCGACAGCTCGACCATCGGGGACGTTCATCGCTTCAAAGTGAACCCCAACTACTTTGGCGGCCACCCGCTGGGGCGCGCTGACTACGAAGTCCGTGTGCTCAAGGACTCACGAGCCCGACTGAACGCGTTGGTTTCAGGACAAATCGACTTCGCCGTTCTCGGTCCCTCGGAGTCAGAGTATGCGAAGCGTCGTGGATTTGGCCTCGCGACCCGGATGAGCCGCTGGATGGGTATGACCATCATCGATCGCAACGGCGAGGTAGCGCCTGCTCTTGCCGACGTTCGGGTACGCCGCGCCATCGGCTACGCGGTCGACAGGCAGGCCCTTGCGGATGTGGTGTTTTTTGGCTTCGCCGAGCCACGCTCGCAGCCGATGGCTACTCTCGGGCGTGTCGAAGAGCTGGACGACTACTTCTACTACGACCCGGAAAAGGCACGGGCTCTGCTGAAGGAAGCGAACATCGACGACCTGCACTTTGTCGTCCCCGTCTTGCCCGTTGCGTCTGCGGGGTACGAGGCGATTCAGCACTACCTGAAACAGGTTGGCATCAACATGGAGATCGAGGTAGTGGAGCCCGGCTCTTTTGCGGCGCTGGCGCGAACCCGCCGATTTCCCGTCAATACGATCGGCTATCCCAACTACGACCCCGACAGCCGCCATCTCGCTATCTGGGGTCCGGACGCTACCTACAATCCGTTCGAACTAGACACTGCGCGGCTCGAGGAGCTCGCCGCACGCGCCAGGAAGACGTTGGACGAAGACCTCCGCGAGCAGCTCTTCGAGGAGTACTTTCGAATCGTCGTGACGGAGGTGTATTCGCTGGTTTTTGTCTACGTGATGGATGTCATCGCGTATGACGCCGAGCGCCTGGTCGGCGTCCGGGTGTCTAGCTACATTGATCCGTACCTGCGAGAAGTCACGTTGCTGCCAGAGGTGCTCGGCGAATGATGCGACTTTTCGTCACCCGCATCGTTGGCCTGTTGCCGCTGCTGCTGATCGTCTCGTTTCTGACATTCGGGATGCTCCACCTGGTGCCGGGGGATGTTCGCGACAGGATCCTCGGCACCGATGCCACCGCAGAGCAGTACGAGGCTCTGGGAGAAAAACTGGGGCTGAACGACCCCATCGTGGTCCAGTACGCCAGGTGGTTGTTCAGGGCCGCTCAGGGTGATCTCGGCACATCCGCATACAACAGTCAGAAGGTCAGCGAAGCGGTACTGGACACTTTGCCAGTCACCTTGTCACTGACCTTTGGTGGAATGTTTGTAGCGATCCTGATCGGGGTTCCTGCGGGTGTCTATGCTGGTTTGCACAGGGGTAGCTACATTGATCGGATTGCGGTTCTTATCGCAACCGTCGGCCAATCGTTACCCAACTTCTGGGTGGCCATGCTGCTAGTCATTCCCCTTGGGCTCATGTGGCAGGTGGTTCCCGCAACCGGGTTTGTTCCGCCCACCGAAAGCATCGCGGACTGGATCAGGAGTATCGCCATAGCTTCAATAGCGCTCGGTACCTCGGCGAGCGCGGCACTGGCAAGGCAAACGCGCGGTGCCATCGTGGATGTCTTGCGCCAGGACTACATACGAACGGCTCGCTCCAAAGGGCTCTCTAGAGAAGTCGTCGCGTTCAAACATGCGCTCAAGAACGCGTCCGTGCCTGTGATTACAACCATCGGCTTTCAAGTCAATGGAATGCTGGGTGGGGCCCTCATCGTCGAACAGATCTTCGGCTTGCACGGCTTCGGGTCTCTCGCGATCGATGCTGTGCGAACGCAGAACATGCCCATGATGCAGGGTGTCGTCATCATGGGGACGCTGATCATCGTGGCCGTCAATATCGCGGTCGATATTGCGTATGGTCTTGTCAACCCACGAGTGC
>JANQPS010000676.1 GCA_028285365.1 Thermoanaerobaculia bacterium
CGTGAACGAGCGCGGTCGGCTGCAGAGTGTGGCCCTCGGGCTCGCGCGCCATGCGAGCTCGTGCCAGGGAGCGGAGCTCCGAGTAGACCACCGGAAGCAGGTTGTCGGCTGCGGCCGAGTCCCCCTCGTTGAGCCGTGAGAGCAGCTGGGAGACCGCCTCGGCACGGGCCTCTTGCGACGTGGTGCTCACAGTGTCTCCGGCGTCGTGGTGCTTTGCTCCCTGGGTCCTTGTTCTGCGCCCGCCGCACGAACGGTGACCACCCTTCAGCAGACGATAACAAGCACGACGTCGCTACACATCTGAGTCGTCGGGCTTCGACGCGACGAACATCTCGTGCACACCGGCGTCGACCTCGGAGTGCTCCAGAGGGACCACGCGTACGTTCGAGAAGCCCGTCTCGGCCAAGAGTCCCTTGAAGGTTTCCCTGCTGAACAGTCCTTCGACGTGGCGCTCGTACTCGCTCGTGACCGAGCCGTCTCGCTCGCGGAGGAGGAAGCTGTACTCCGTGAGGTAGCTGGTGTCGGCGGGATCGGGGTCCCAGACCCAAGCCAGGTAGCGCAGCCCTCGCGGAGACTCTCCTGGTTCGAGTTGCGCGCCCTCTACAGGTTCGTCATGGCCGCCCGACTCGGTGTCGGGACGAAAGGTCTCCCTCACGTAGTCCGGAGCGATCAGTGCGGCGCCGCCTGGACGGCAATGGACGTAGGCTGTCTCGATGGCGCGTCGCAAGTCGTCCTCGGTGGTCATGTAGCACACCGCGTCGTGCACAAAGACGGCGTCGAAGGTCTTCTCGAGCCGCAGCGAGCGCATGTCGCCGACGGCGTGGTCGCATTCGGGATTGAGGTTGCGGGATACGTCGACCATGCCAGACGACAGGTCGGTCAGGGTGAGATGACCGAAGCGTTGCTTCATGAACAGAGCGTTGTTGCCGCCACCACAACCGAGCTCGAGCAAAGACTCGACGGGACCTCTGCAGGTCGCTTCGAGGAGGTCACCGTAGATCTTCGCTTCTTCTTCGTAGTCCTCGGGGGCAGAAAAGAGTGGCCACCAGTCCGCGAGGCGTTGGTAGAAGTTCATGTCTTGCGTCTCTGGGATCGGCTAGGGCGCCTTGGGTTTGCGGGCGAGGACGATGAGACAGGTGGCGACACCGGGATCACTTTCGCGGTGATAGTAGCGGCCGATCTTCCACAGCAGCGGGAACTCGTTCAGCCAGTCGACGACCCAACGAGAGCGCCCAACGCAGCGGCGCATGAAGCCGCGGGTCTCCACGACGTCGAAGCCGGCGTCTCGATGGAGGTCTTGCAGACGATCGAGGGTGTAGTGCCGATAGTGGGTCGGAGGCATGGGCGCCCTGATCGACGGCGTCGTGAATATCAGAGCGCCGCCCGGCCGGAGCACTCGGAAGATCTCCGCGAGAAAGGTCTCCTCGGAGCCGTCGGGGACGTGCTCGATCACTTCGATGGCACTGACGAGATCAAACGAATGGTCCGGGAAGTCGAGCTGGCTGCCTGAGCTGACGGTGAAGGTGTGATCGGGACAGATCAGCCGCGCGAAGGCGATGGCTCGTTCCGAATGGTCGACCCCAGCGATGCGACTTCCCGGCGCGCGGCGCGTCGCGATGTCGTCCCTCCAGCGACCGTCACCACACCCGACGTCGAGAAAGTCGACGCCGTCAGGCCGGTCGTCGGCTCGGGTTGCGCCGGCGCTCGCCAGGAGTCGGAAGACGATGCGCTGCTTCTCCTCGCGGTTGAAACGACGAATTCGATACTCCTTGAGCCAGTGCACTGGGAGCCGATAATGCTCCTCCATGGCCTGCTCGGGAGTGCCGTTGCCGGGAGTGCCGTTGCCGGGAGTGCCAGTGCCGGGAGTCAGAGCGCCGGCGCTAGCCCTGTCGTCGAGGTTCTGAGCCGTCACGGTGCGAAGCTCGAGCGCGCTCGAATCCCCCAGCGACCCTCCTCGAGGGTCACCAGATAGAGCGTGTCGAAGGTCGAGAGGACCTGGTCTTGATCGTCGAAACGACTGAAGGTGAGAGCGACGTTGACCGCCTGGGCGCCCACCTGGATCGCCCGGACATCGTCCCAGGCGCTGCGGTGCCAAGAAAAGCGCTCGGCAAACGCAGCGAAGTCCATCTGGAGCGCCATGTCCTCGGCGGTCTCGGTGACCACGAGGTCGTCGCCGGCGAGACGAATGTGCGGGTAGTGCAGGGTCGCGGCCCAAGCCTCTGGATCGCGGGCGTTGAAGCTGGACATGTACTCGTCGACGACGGCCAACGCGGCTGCTTCGTTGGTACTCGCCAGATCGCCTTCGATCGGCGGGCCCGCGCTGAAGCGAGCCTGGACGCCGAGAGATGTCGTCTCGTCGCCGGTGACCACGTAGCTCACCTGGTTGGTTCTGATCACCTGGTCAGAGGCATCCAGTCGGGCCCAACGGCCAGCCACGTGCGACTTTTGGTTGCCGTCGTGGATCACCTCGAGCGATTCGAAGACGGTGCGCTCCCAGCCGGTGGCAATCACCGGTTCGTAGTCGAAGCTGGCCTGATACTCGAGGGCGTTCTCGAAGACCCGATGCGCGCCAGGGGTGGGGCGGACGTGGGGAAACCTCAGCGAAGACGCCCAGAGCTCCACGTCACGGGAGTTCCAGGTCTCGAGAAAGAGCTCTACCGCGGCGATCCCTGAGGCTGGGCGACTTGCCGGAGCAGTGTCGACTTCCTCAGCGGCTGGGTCTGCCGGGGCCTGGCAGCCGACGATCGCCATCGCGAAGACCAACACCGTAGCGGCGTGTCGCCAGCCGAGAGCGGCCTGCCTCGTGAGGCTGAGAAGAATCGAGCCAGTCATGGCGCCTCCAGTAGAAAGTGTGCCGACTCATTGCGCCTGCGCCGCAGGCGCAACGAGCAGCCTAACCTGGGTCGAGTACCAGCCATGTGCCAGGGCGAGCGAACCGGGCTCTAGGGGTGGTCTCGTACCGTGAGGTTTCCGTGCCGTGAGGTTATTGTGGAATGAAGCCACGAGATGAGCGTACTCCCACTAGAGTTCGTATCCAGAACCCCCTTCTACAAGGCTGACCCGCTACAGGACCATCCCCAGCAGGACACTAGCCTCGGCCTATTCCGGCCTGCCCTATCCTGGCCGGTTGCAGGCGGACCAGAGGTCTCACCGGTCCAAAGCTACCGTTCAAGAGGACACCCCCATGTCAGAGGACATGTCAGAGGACGAATCGCCGAAGCCTGAAGCCGAGCCTTCTCGATCGAGCTCAGCTGCGGCAACCACCAACGGCAACGCCATCGTCGTCAAAGGTCTCGGGCACACCTACAAAGGTGGCACGGTCGCCCTCGAAGGGGTGGACCTCGAGATTGGAACCGGCCTCTTTGGTCTGTTGGGCCCCAACGGTGCGGGCAAGAGCACCTTCATGCGCATCCTCTGTACGCTGATCGAACCGTCTGCGGGGTCGGTCAGTGTGTTCGGGCACGACGTCGTCGCCGAGCGCAGAGCTGTTCGTGAGCGACTCGGCTACCTGCCTCAAGACTTCGGTGCCTGGCGCCTCCATCGCACCGAAGAAGCGCTCGACACGCTGGCGAGACTCTCTGGGCTCACCAAAAAGGCCGAACGTCGCGCCAAGGTCACCGAGTTGCTGGACAGCGTCGGTTTGACCGAGGCCGCAGACCGCAAGGTCAAGAAGCTGTCCGGAGGAATGTTGCGCCGTCTCGGGATCGCGCAGGCGCTCATCGGCGAGCCACGACTGCTGGTCGTCGACGAGCCGACCGTGGGACTCGATCCTCAGGAGCGGATTCGGTTCAGGCAGCTGATGGCGACGCTGAGTCAGGAGCGCACCATCATCCTCTCGACCCATATCGTTGCCGACCTGGGAGCCACGTGTCAGGACCTGGCGCTTCTCGATCGCGGCAAGATCGTCTTTCGCGGATCACCCACCGAGCTGCTCGAGCGAGCTCGGGGCCAGGTCTTCGAGCTGACCGCTGCGTCGGCTGAGATTCCCCAGGGTGAGTTCGAAGTCGTCTCGCGGGTCGACTCTGCGGATGGAGCCACGTACCGGGGTGTGGCGGCTCCAGATCGCGTGCCGCCGGGCGCGACGCTGGGCGAGAAGCCGACCTTGGAAGAGGGCTATTTGGCGTTCATGTTCTCTCGTGGTCGCGCCGACGTCGTGTTGAGTGAGTCGCCGGACGCCGACGACGGAGATCATGACGGCGACGCCCACGACGGAGCAGGGGAGCAAGCGTGATGCGTTGGTCTGTCGTCTGGTCCCTGGCGCGCGCCGAGATTCGCTCGATCTTGCGCCTCATCCGCTACTGGCTCTTTGCCATCGTTGCAATGGCCTTCGGACTGCTGTCCTGGGGCTACTACTCCGTGATTCACGGGCTCTTCTCGTCGTACTCGGGGTCGGTCGGAGCGATCAGTCCCAAGTTCCTGATGACGCAGTTTGCGTCGTTTGCGACGGTCGTCTTTGCCGTGGGCGTGGTGTTTCTGGCGTTCGACGTGCGCGCGCGCGACACGCGTGATCGCGTCGTCGAAGTCCTGGATGCCAGGCCCTACTCGAATCTGGAGCTCGTTTTCGGACGCTGGCTCGGAACCTTGATCCCTTGCTGGGCGCCCCTGGTGCTCACGATGATCCTCATCCAGTTCCTGGGAACTCTCGCCGAGACCTTCGGCTGGTTCGTAGGTGAGCAGATTCAGTGGGGCTCGGTTCTGCAGTACGTCTTCCTGGAGGCTTTGCCGGCGCTTGGCTTCTATGTGGCTCTCGTCTATCTCGTATCCCTCGGCTTGCGCAATCGACTGATCAGTGCGATCGCTGGCCTCGTCGTGATCGGCGTCACTCTGTGGGCGAACTTCTCTTTGCCGATCTACTCCCAGCCGGTCGTCGCGCTGAACGGCGGCGCGTTCGGCAATGCCTCCGAGATCGTCCCGCAGCTCTTTACTCCCGACGTCTTGTGGTTGCGAGGAGCTTTGATACTCGCCACCGTGGGTCTGCTGTTCCTCAGCTCGACCGTTCATCCGCGCCTGGACGAGAGCCGACGAGGAGTACTCGGGGCGACGGGTGCGGGACTGTGTGTCGTCGGGGTGATGATGATGATCTGGAGCCTGACCACGATCCGCGCCGGGATGGACCGACTCGAAGAGCTCGAGGCGATTCACGAAGCGCGACTGGGTGAGCCTCTCGTCGATCTCCAGCGCATCAGGGGAAGCGTCTCGATCGATCCAGGTCGCAGCCTTGCCCTCGACCTGGAGATCGACTTGGCGGCTCTCGACGAACCGGTGTCTGAGGCGCTCTTCTCGTTGAATCCTGGTATCGCGATCGAGAGCATTGCGGGTCCAGATGGTGGCTCGCTCGACTTCGAGCACGCTGAAGGCCTGCTCGACGTTCGGTTCGCCGATCAGCTCCAGCCGGGGGAGACCTCGAGCCTTCGGCTCGTGGCCAGCGGACGACCCGACCCGGAGTTCGCCTACCTCGATTCCGTCATTCGGTGGCAAGAGCTGCTGCCTCAGAACAACGGCGTCTTTCTGCTGGGCATCCAGCCCGGGTTCTTCGACCGTCGCGCCGCTGTGCTGTTGCCGGGGCTGGTCTGGCTCCCTCGACCGGGGCCGGCCGTCGCAACCGGTGATCCGCGCCGTCTGCCCTCGGACTTCTTCGAGCTCGACATCGAGGTCACCGCACCCGACGACTGGACCGTCGTCGGGCCCGGGAGACTCGTGGAATCGGAGGATGGACGCGGCTCCGTGCGTCTGCGCCCGGGGGCTCCGGTTCCCGAGGTGGCATTGATTGCCGGCCGCTTCGAGCGGCGCTCCACCGAAGTGAGCGGCGTCTTGGTCGAAGCTCTCTTCGACCCGGACCACGATCGCAATCTGGAGTTCTTCGAAGATGCCGCGCCCGCGATCACCGAGCGTGTCGAGTCCTTGCTTGCTGACGCCCGCAATGCCGGTATCGAGTATCCGTACCCGACGCTCTCGGTCGTCGAGGTCCCGTGGTACCTGAGACGTTACGGTGGTGGTTGGCGCATGGACACCATTCAGGCCCCCCCGGGGATGCTCCTCCTGAGTGAAGGCGCCTTCCCGACGGCCCGCTTCGAGTTCCCGTTTCGTGACCCGGAGAGCTTCGAGGACACCGAAGGTGGGCTGCCCCAGGCGAAGGTCGAGGCGCTCGAGCGCTTCTTCGAGAACGATTTCAGCGGAGGCAATCTCTTTCAGGGAGCCGCCCGCAATCTCTTCGGCTACCAGACTGCGGCGCGAGGTCCCGAGGCGTTTGCGCTCAATGCCCTGTGTGGTGAGCTGGCCAACCGGCTGGTAACGGACAAATCCGGGTACTTCTCGGTCTACGCGTTCGACGAAGGGATGGGCTGGGTGATTGGCGAGATGATCCAGTCGCTGGTCCTCGGCACGAGCGGGCAGAGCATGGCGAAGGTTCTGATTCGCAGTCTCACCGACCGCCCGGAGGTCTGGAGTGGCGCTCTCGATCAGCCGCTGTCAGCGCTCGACCCCTGGGAAGATCCGAAACGCTCGGTGAACGTGCTTTCGCTCAAGGCATCGGCGCTGGCAGACGCCATCCTCGACGGCGCGGGCCGAGAGAAGACGGCACGAATGCTCGAGCTCCTCCTGGAACGGCATCGAGGCGCGACGTTCGACGCGGACGACTTTCGCGCCGCGGCCACCGACGCCGAGATCGATCTCGGCGAACTGGTGGGCGACTTTCTCGACGGCACGAGCCTGCCGGGTTTCTTGGTCTCGTCGGTGCGTCTGGACCGTCTGCGCGACGATGACCAGGGGCTGCCGCGCTATCAGACGCGGATGTTCGTGCGTAACGGCGAGCCCGTTCCTGGACTGGTGCGATTGCGCTACGTCATCGGCACGGAAGAAGACGGCGGACAGTGGCAGACGAGCGAGCCGGTCCGCATCGCCGGGAATTCGTCCATCGAGCTCGGGCTGGTCACCTCGAAGCCGCCCCGTCGTTTGCTGGTGGCCCCCTACCTGTCACTCAACCGCAGAGAGTTCCCGGTGAATCTCCCGCAGGTCGACGAAGAGCAGATGCTGGACGAGGAGCCGCTGCGAGGGGCGCGCCCGGCGGATTGGTCGCCACAGAGTGACAGCTACGTCATGGTCGACGACCTCGATCCCGGCTTTAGCGTGACCGAGCAAGAAGAGGAGGGTGGCTTCCGCCTGGGTGGCGGGTTGGCCGCGATGTTCAGGCCCCCCGATGCTCTCGACGAAGGACTGCCGTCTTTCCGATTCGGAGAGCCGCCGAGCTCGTGGTCGCGGGTCGAGAACGACTCGAGTTGGGGGCGCTACCGCCGCACCGCTGCCGTGGTGCAGGCGGGGGACGGGAACCGCACTGCGTCGTTCGAGACTCGGCTGCCGGAGCCCGGGCGCTGGCGGCTCGAGCTGCACATGCCCACGGTGACGGGCGAAGTCGTGCGGACCTTCAGTGAGCCGACCGCCGAAGAGCGTCAACGAGCCACGGTTCGAGCGTCCTTCAATCAGGGGTGGAGCTTCGGAAGCTACGAGCTGGTGCTCCATGCAGGCGGTGAACGCCGCGATCTGCAGTTCGACGCCGAAGCCGCAGGTGCCGGCTGGAGCTCGCTCGGAGACTTCGACCTCGAGGCCGGAGACGTACGGTTGGAACTTTCCGATGTCACGTCGGGGACCATCGTCATCGCCGACGCCATCCGCTTCGTTCGACTCGATTCAGCTGGTCCTGGAGGTGAGCGCTAGTGGTCTCTTCTCAAGTCTCGAGAACCCCCGGAAAGCGTTCGGCTCGCCGGATGCCGGCAAGGGGGTTTGGTGTCCTCGTCCTCGTGGGCGCTCTGGTCGTCGCCTGCGGCGGTGGCCCATCGACCGACGAAGTCGAGTTTCTCGTACCGGTCGTCGTTCAAGACGTGACCAGGGACACCGTCGAAGATTCGCTGGTCGCGACCGGAACGCTGCGTGCGGCCGAGAGCGTGATCGTTCTCGTCGAGACGGCCGGGCGACTCGAAGTCTCGCGTTCGGCTTCCGGTAGGCGTCTCGCCGAAGGTGACCGAGTGGAGCGCGACCAGGTGTTGGCGATCGTCAAGGGTGAAGACGCGCGCTTGGCGGCTCGGGTCGACGCCAGCCAGCGCGCGTACCAGACGGCGCTCGCCGAGCGAGACGCGCGCGCGAAGCTCTTCGATCAGGAGCTCATCAGCGAAGAGGAGCTGCGGCGCGCCGAGACTGCGCTGGAGGACGCCAAGGTCACCTGGGAGCGCAGTCTTCTCACTGAGGACCGGCTCAAGCTCACGACTCCGATCTCGGGTGTGATCATGAAGCTCGCACGCGACAGCGAGGGTCGCCCGGTTGCCGACGGCCAGCTCGTGGCACCCGGCTTCGAGGTGGCGCTCATCTCGCCGACCAACACCTTGATCGTGGACCTCGATCTCGTCGGTCCTGAGCTGGCGCGAGTGAGGCCCGGACAAAAGGGGCGCGTGCGCCACTTTGCGTTCGAAGGTGTCGACATCGGCGGAACGGTGCTGCGGCTCTCCCCCTCGGTCGATCCCGTGACCCACACGTTCAGGGCCGAAGTTGCCGTGGCCAACGACACGGGACTGTTGCGCCCGGGGATGTTCGTCGAGGTCACTCTGGTGGTCGAAAGGCGAGAGGACGTCCCGGTCGTGCCTCGAGCGGCGGTCACCGAGCGCGGTGGAGAGCGAGTCGTTTTTGTTCTCGACGGGCAACGCGTGGCGAGACGACAGGTGGTGCTGGGTCTCGGTGACGATGATCAAGTCGAGGTGCGTCAGGGGCTGACAGCTGGCGAGCGCATCGTGGTTCGTGGGCTCGAGACTCTGACCGACGGCACCCGCGTGCGCACCTCGGGGTGAGCGTGGGTCAGCTGAACTCCAAGAGGAGCTGAGGCTGTGGAGAGTCTCGCTCGACTCGCCGCCAGGCGTCCCGTAGCCATTACCGTCCTGGCTCTTGCGGTGGCCCTGGTGGGCTGGCTGTCGTGGAACGAGTTGCCGCTCGATCTGCTGCCCGACATCAGCAGCCCGACGATCGTCGTGTCCGTTCGCTCCGGCGACCGCCCGCCGAGCGAGATGGAGCGGCTCTACGGAGAACAGGTCGAGCAGCGACTTTTTGCCGTGCGCGGGATTCGCGAAGTCAGCCAGGTCGCTCGGACCGGCCGCCTGATCGCCAGCCTCCGCTTCGACTGGGATTCCGACATGGACCTGGCCCTGGT
>JANQPS010000677.1 GCA_028285365.1 Thermoanaerobaculia bacterium
ACCACATCGTGGTCGGACTCGATCGGGCGGACTCGGGTCAGTTCGACAAGGCCAGGCGTTTCTTCGACGTGCTGCCGCAGCGCACGTCGATTCTCTGGCAGGACGGTCCGCGCTTGCGAGCGGTCGAGTCTCAGCTGGCGAAGCACGATCTGCAACCTCGTCAGGAGGGCAAAGGACGCAACGTCTGGTACTGCATCGGCTACGTGCTCGCCTGCGACGACTCTCGCGCCGTAGCGCTGCACGACTGCGACATCGTCACCTACTCGCGCCTGATGGCGGCGCGACTGTTCTATCCGGTCGTGGCGCCCGATTTTGGCTACACCTTCTGCAAGGGCTACTACCCCAGGCTGACGGAACATTCTTTCGGAGGCAGGGTCTCGAGGCTTTTCGTGACCCCGCTGTTGCGCTCGCTGCTCAAGATCCTGGGGCCGATGGACTACCTGCTCTATCTCGACAGCTTCCGCTATCCGCTGGCCGGCGAGTTCTCGACGAGGACCGAGTTCCTGAGCACCCTACGCCTTCCCGGCGATTGGAGTCTCGAGGTGGGTCTACTCTCCGAGGCCTATCGCAACCTGGCGCTCAGCCAGATCTGTCAGGTGGGGCTGGCGGAAGAGTACGACCACAAACATCAGAAGCTGTCGGCGGAAGATCCGTCCACAGGACTCAGTCGTATGTCCACCGAGATCGCCAAGGCCGTCTATCGCAAGTTGGCGACCGAAGGGGCGACTCTGACCAAAGAACTCTTTCGCACCATCAAGGCGACCTACTATCGCGAGGCATTGGACATGATTCGGATGCACTCGGACAACGCGAAGATCAACGGCCTGTCGACGGATCTGCACTTCGAGAACCAAGCGGTGGAAGTGTTTGCCGAGAGCATCATTCGGGCGAGCGAAGACTTCCTGGACAGTCCCCTGGAGGTCCCCTTCATCGCCAACTGGAATCGTGTCCTGAGCGCTCAACCCGGAATCGGAGCTTCGCTGATCGAAGCCGTGAAAGAGGACAATCGATGAGATTCCCGAGACGTTCGAGGGACAGCTCCTGAGCTCGAACGGCTGACGAGCCAACAGAAGGCATAAGGAGTGAGCATCAGTCGCTCGTCCGCAGCTCGTTGGACACCGTTGTGGGCTTCGATCTCCCAGTCTCCTTCGAGCGGTCGCGGAAGATCGTCGGGCTCCAGCCAGGCAGTCGTGCCGGTGAAGTTGAAGACTCCCAGGAGCTGGCTCGAGGCTGCTGGCCGATGCACGATCAAGACGCGACCCTGAGCTTCTGACACTCGCTGGGGGACGTCGGGATGGAGCTCGGGTCTTTGCGAGCGCTGTCGAAGCAGCCGTGCGTAGGCCTCGAAGACTCGTCGGTGACGGGACGAGCGATCGTCGAGACTCGCGTCGAGCTCCAGCTGGTCCCAGTTCGATCGGTTGATGGCGCGGGCCTGGCCGGTCTTCTCGACTTCCGCGGGTACGTTGCCGGTGGCGATCAGCGAGTGGATGTAGACCGCAGGCACTCCCTTGAGTGTCAGTGCTACGGCCTGAGTCAAGAGGAACCGGCGCTCGTGCTCGACGGCATCGGTGGAAAAGCCGCGGCAGGCGTCGAAGTAGCTGCAGTTGAGTTCGTAGGCCTCCGTGCGCCCCTCGGCGACCATACGATCGCTGACGTGATAACCCCTCGAGCGCATTCGGTCCAGCAGCCGCCTCACCCATCGTTTGGGGATCAGTCCCTCGAGCGGTCGCAGGGCAATCCCGTCGTGAGAGGCCGTGAAGTTGAGAAAAGTGCACCCTTCTGGAGGATCAGCGCAGCTGCTGGCCCACTTGCAGAGATAGGTCGTCGATCCGGTCTCGATGGCGTGCAGAAGCAGTGGAGCCAAGCTGAACTGATAGACGAGATGGGCTTCGTCGCCATCGCCGAAGTAGCTGACGTTCTCCTCGTGAGGCACGTTGGTTTCGGTCAGGATCAGACTGCCGGGGCTCGCGGCGTCGACCAATGCGCGAATGAGCTTGACGACAGCGTGCGTCTGGGGCCGATGCAGGCACGTGGTGCCGGACTCCTTCCACAAGAAGGCTACGGCGTCGAGCCGGAGCATGTGAGCGCCGCGTCGAAGGTACTCGACCACGATGTCCATCATCTCGGCGAGGAGCTCAGGGTTGCGGTAGTCGAGGTCGACCTGGTCGGGTCCGAAAGTCGTCCAGAGTCGCCTGGTGCTCCCATCGATGTCGAAATCGGTGAGGAGAGGCGATTGTCGCGGGCGCGTGACGTGTCGGGTGTCGAATCCGGGTTCGGGGCACAGGAAAAAGTCCCGTTCGGGTTCCATGCCCCGCTCGAAGCGCTCGAACCAGTTGCCCTGTGCGGACGCGTGGTTCAGCACGAGGTCGAAGCAGAGCTTGTAGCGGCCCGCCAGTCGTTCGACGTCGCTCCAGTCGCCGAGAGGAGGATCCACCTCACGGTAGTCCTTGACCGAGAAGCCGGCGTCTGACGAGGACGGGTAGAAGGGCAGGAGGTGGAGATGGGTGAAGCAGTCACCAACCCGGCGTTGGAGCCATTCGTCGAGAGTCCGAATCGGCGATTGGCCCGCGCAACGAATCGAGTCCGCGTAAGAGATCAGCATCGCGGTCGCTTGATCGAAGGGGCCCTCGTTGCTCGATCCACGGTTCGAGAGACCATCCAACGACGTGACCAGCCGCTGGACGAGCGGGTCGACCTCTGCGGGATCGTAGATTTGATGGAGAAGAGACCTGGCTCGGCTCGAGAACCGGGCTGATCTCTCCTTCGTGATGTCGGTCATGAGCTCCGCCTGCGCCAGCTCGCAACGTTAGCCAGCCGCGTGCAGCAGCGCCAGTCGAGCAGCTGAGACTGGTTGAATCCGCGACGTGGCGCCTGGGCGTACCCTTTTTCATGGTCGCTCGGCGAGGATTCGTGGCGAGGGGCGACGGTCCGCCGTGGGGATGATCGCGGATGGTGAAATGTCCGGTCCTCACTCGCTGTTTCACCAGGAGCCTCGGCGGCTCATGTATACTGCTGCGATTGCCACCGCAGTGTCGAACACCTCTCGATGAACCAACCTTCACCATGACACGGAAGCGGTATCTCATGTTCCGACACCTTGGCTCGGTGGCCTTGCCTCTCGCGGCTCTGTGCCTCTGCTCCGCGCTCGCCTCAGTGAGCCCGTTGAGCGCTCAGAAGCCTGCTGATCAAGCGAAACAACAACTCGAGTTCGGGGTCGAGATGGCCCAACGAGGCCTCTGGTCGGAAGCTCTTTTCCGATTCAAACAGGCCTTGCGCCACGACACTGGCAACCCCTCGATCTACAACAACATGGCGGTGGCCTACGAGGCTCTCGGCCAGTTCGAGCTGGCTCTCGAGAACTACCGCAAGGGTCTGGAGCTCGAGCCCTCGAACCGCGGGCTCAAGAGAAACTACGCTCGTTTCGTCGAGTTCTACCAGCGCTTCAAGCCACCCGAAGAAGGTGAAGAGGACGAGTCGGAGGTCTCGGACGAATCCGAGACGGGCTCGGAGACTTCCGAGAGTGAGACAGACGCCCCCTTCTGAGGTCGGGCGTGTCTCGACTCGAGGACACAGGACGACGTTTGGGGCACCGGTCGTGGTCCAGTTGGCGGGTCAGCGCTCGAAATCCGCTGCTCGTCAGCCCTGGATTGCGTCTTGCACCGGTGTCTGCGTTCGTCATGATCGGAGACTGCATTTGACCCGGGATGTGGAGAGACAGCTCGCTACGGGTAGTGCGAACTGGGCTTCGCAGCCGTCGGCACACTCGGCGCCGAGACACTGCGACGAGTGGCCACGAGCGGTCACGCGATCTTGGAGGAGAACATGAGAAGAGAACGTTCACGCCGAAGCTGGTCCATTTCGTTTCTGCTCCTTCTCTTCAGCGGCATGGCGGCGGAAGTCGTGCTCGCTGGCCCGGTCGAGGTCCGCCTCAAGCTGCCGATGAGGGCACGCATCGACCTCGCCAATCGGCACACGATCCTGCCGGCCCCCTTCATGGTGATCAGTCAGGAAGGTGAGGGAAGGATCCGTGGGACCGACATCGACGTGCGCGCAGAGTTCGAGCGCTACATCCAGAAGGTCCTGCGTCGCGAAACTGACCTGGACGTGATCGAGCCTCCCCCGGTCGACTATCCGACCTTCGATCTCGAGATGTTGTCGCGCGAAGGCGACTTCTGGGCTGCGCTCGGCGAGCGCACCAGTAGCGACCTGATTCTCGTCGGCAGCTTGGACTTCGATATTCAGGATCGCAGTGGCTACCGGACAGAAGAGTACATCTCACCCTTCAACGGACAGACGTATTACCGCCAGGTGCTCGTGGAGCAGACCGGGTTCGAGTACGACATCGTCGTCTACGTCTTCGACGGTTCGGAGGGAGAGCTCTTGTACAAGGACAATTTCAAGGACTTCAAGGCCTTCGACAGCGAGAAGGCCGACCCTCTTCGGGGCATGTTCGAGAACCTCTATGCGCTCGAGGACCGTATGGTCGGTATCTTCGCGCAGAAGGAGGTCGAGGCCTCGCGCATCCTATTTACCCAGTGATTGGCACTCACCGCGACACCGAGCAGAAAACGCTCACCCAAGAGACCAGTGAACCAGGAGTTTGAGATGCGTCGATCGAAGAACCTGATCGTGACCGTCGCCGTCGGCTTGGTCTTGTCCGCTTCGCTGGCGAGTGCCCAGGGATTCGGCAAGAACAAGATCCGCTACGGCTCGTTCGACTGGCAGATCTACCACTCCACTCACTTCGACGTTTACTACTACCCGAAGTTCGAACAGCAGCTGGAGAAGGTGGTGTCGATGGCCGAGTCGGCCTACGACGAGCTCTCGCGTGAGTTCGACTACCAGATCCAGGAGCCGACGCCGCTCATTCTGTACGCGACGCACTCAGAGTTCCTGCAGAACAACCTGATCGTCAACTTCATCCCGGAAGGGGTTGCGGCCTTTGCGACCTCGGCGCGTTTTCGCATGGTCATGCCGATCGACCTGCCGGATCCCGAGCTCTACAAGCTCCTCTTGCACGAGCTCACGCACATCTTCCAGTACCACATCCTCTTTGGCGGCGGCCTCGGGCGCGCTCTGACGCTCAATCCACCTCAGTGGCTGATGGAGGGGATGGCGAGCTACTACGCCGACGACGAGGGTGCGGCCGACAAGATGTTCCTGCGCGACGCGGTCGTCAACGATCGCATTCCGCCGGTCACCAGCGGCCAGGCTAGCGGCTACTTCGCCTACCGTTACGGACACGCGGTCTTCGACTTCATGGAGGAGCGCTGGGGCAAAGACGGGGTCATGGACTTCATCTTCGAGTTCCGCAACACGATCGGGTCGCGAGTCGGGCGCGCCATCGAACGCGCCTTCCGCGTCGAGCCAGAAGACTTCGATCTCGAGTTTCGTCGCTGGCTCAGGCAGAAGTATCTGCCCGAGCTCGTAGCTACCGGTGAGCCGAGCGACTTCGGACGTCCCTTCCGGACGGAAGGAGGCGGCAGCCAGGAACTCTCGCCGATCGCATCACCCTCCGGCGATCTGGTGGCGGCGTTCAGCACCCTCAAACAAGACATCGATGTCGTCTTGTTCGACACCGAAAACCGCCGACCGCTCCGCAACCTGACCAAGGGATTCACCACCGAGTTCCGGCATCTGGTCGGTCAGCATCTGACTGCGGCGCGGCGTCACGGTCGCGACATTGCGTTTTCGCCTGACGGCAACCAGATTGCGGCGTTCGCGCGCAAGGAGGCCGGCTTCTCGCTGGCCATCATCAACGTCCTCAAAGGTGGCGTCTCGCAGGTCGTCGACATGGAGATCGAGCAGCAGACGACTCCCGCCTGGAGCCCGGACGGTGGCTCGATCGCCTTCGCCGGCAACCTGAACGGCAACTTCGATCTGTTCCTGCTCGACCTGGACTCGCTTCAGATTCGCAATCTGACCAACGACGAGATCTTCGACAGTGCTCCATCGTTCTCTCCGGACGGCAAGAAGATTCTCTTTACCTCGGTGGTTGGAGAGTACGCTCAGCTGTTCGAGATTCCGGTCGACAACCCCAGCCAGCGTACGCAGCTGACGGATGACGAGTTCAACAACACCGATGGTGTGTACTCGTCGGACGCCAAGCAGATCTTCTTCACGTCGGACCGCACCGGTGCCCAGAACATCTACGGTCTGGACCTGGAGCGCCGCGAGCTCTCGCAGTACACCAACGCCATCACTGGTTGTTTCCAGCCGACGGTGCTTTCGAAGGAAGGTCAGCCCGACAAGCTCGTCTACTCTGGCTTCTGGAAGGGTCGTTTCGATCTCTACGAGAACGAGATCAATGAGCCGATCGAGGTGGTCCAGCTGGACACCGAGGCGACGGGCCTGCAGTCCGACGAGTTGGCCGTGTTCGAGCCCGATATCCAGGTGGCCATCGACGAGTCCAACAAAGAGGACAAGCGCGGCTTCCGGCTGTTCTTGGAAGACGCCCAGGCGTTTGCCGGTGTCGACGACGACCAGACTCTCATTGGGCAGGTGGTCCTGCAGTTCTCGGACTTCCTGGGCGATCGGCGCATGATCGCTCTCCTCGAGTCGGTCGAGAGCTTCCAGAACTTCAACGTGACCTACGCGAACCTGTCGAGGCGTTGGCAGTGGTCGGTGTCGGCGTTCGACGATCGCACGTTTTTCCTCGGTCGCGACCAGAACGACTTCTTCGACATCGATCGGGTGCGCTCGGCTTTCCGCCAGACCGGAATCCGTGGTTCTCTGACGTACCCCTTCAGTTTCTCCAAGCGGTTCGAGGTGAATCTGGCGGCCATCTCCAGGGACATCGATTTCCAGGCCTTCGCCTTCGACGGTGACGGGTTCCCGATCTTCGATGACAACGGCTCTCCGATCCCGATCGTCCTGCCGCGTAAGGACACCTACGCCGAGCTCGGTGCGGCTTTCGTGAGCGACACCACGATCTTCGGACCCGCGGGCCCGGCCGGTGGTCATCGACTGCGATTCGACGTTTCGTACGCTCCGGTCGTCGACAGCGATCCGGATCCGTCGACTGGCGTCGAGGTGGAGTCGGGCACCCTGTCATCCACCATTCAGCTCGACGCTCGCAAGTACTTCCCGATCACCCGTCGTAGTTCTTTTGCCATGCGCCTGTTCGGCTCCGTGCGAGACGGTGACTTCCCGTCACCTGTGTACTTCGGCGGCTTCGACACGGTGCGCGGCGTCGAGTTCCGCGATCTGGTCGGTGACCACGGGTTCTTCACGAATCTCGAGCTGCGCTTCCCGCTGATCGACTTCTTCGTGACCCCGGTGATCAGCTTCCAGGGAATCCAGGGCAGGTTCTTCCTCGACATCGGCGGCGCCTGGTTCGACGATGTCCAGGACTTCGACCTCTGGGATTCGGAGAACGACCGACTGCAGGACGCAATCGCCGCGTACGGATTTGGCGTGACGATTCGCCTCTTCGGCCTCGATCTGCACTGGGACTTCGGCAAGCAGTACGACTTCGAGAGCTCCGGCGATTCCTTCACCAACTTCTGGATTGGAAGACGGTTCTAGCCCTTACCGCGCGCAGAGCGCTACGAACGCAGGCGATCGAGGATGAGAGAGCCAGAGGCGACTCTCGACCCATGAGCCAGCTCCCGTGAGCGTCGCGGAGCGCGAGCTGACTCCGTTGTTGTCGTCCGCTTCCTCGCCGAGCGCATTGCAATCGTCAGCGCCGTCCCAGCGACGGAAGCGCGCTCGTAGGGGCAACGCACGGGGCGAGGTCCTTCCCTTCGGTCAGGATGACACGGGGAAGAGACGACTCGCGGCGGAACGGCCGCTCCACGCGGGTCAAGAGCCCACCAACACCGACTGGTAGCGCAGGCGAGGGGGTACATCATGAAGCCCGCGAAGGGTCTCCGCGCTTCAATGGGTGAAGGATGGCCGCAAGTGAGCAGCTTCACCAAGCGAGCGTCGGGACGCTCGCACGTCGAGCTCGAACCGGCGAGTCCGTCGCGGTCACCATTCCCCGTGTCATCCTGACCGAAGGGAAGGACCTCGCCCGTTGTGTTGCTCCTTCGAGCGCCTTTCCGTCGTTGGGGTGACTATGCTGTTCTGATTCGGTCGTCGGGAAGACGTGGTCGCGAATCGCAGGATGAGCCGACTCGATTTCCGCGGAGTCCACAGGAGCTGGGTTGTAGGCCGGTCGAGAATCGCCTTTGGCTCTCTCGGCCTCGGTGCTGGTCGTGGAACGGGCGTGTCTTCCGCGTGTCATCCTGACCGAAGGGAAGGACCTCGCCCCTTGTGTTGCTCCTTCGAGCGCCTTTCCGT
>JANQPS010000679.1 GCA_028285365.1 Thermoanaerobaculia bacterium
CGCTGCTGCTGTCGTGTGTCGTCTACCGCGAGGTCTCACTGAAAGAGCTCCCGACCATCACGCTGCAAGCCGCCACCACGTCCGGGGTCGTGCTGATGCTGGTTGGCGCCTCCATGGGGCTGTCGTGGGTCATGGCCTACGAGAACATCCCTCAGACCGTGGCGCAGAGTCTTCTGGCGATGGCTGAGAACCGGCTGCTGATCCTCATGGTGATCAACGGCGTGCTCCTCGCGGTCGGCACCTTCCTCGACATGACACCGGCGGTTCTGATCTTCACCCCGATCTTCCTGCCGGTCGCCCAGGAGCTCGGTATCGATCCCCTGCACTTCGGCATCATCATGGTGCTCAACCTCTGCGTGGGACTGTGCACTCCGCCCGTCGGTACGGTGTTGTTCGTCGGCCTCGGCGTCTCGGGCGCGCCCCTGCGCGAAGTCTTGAGAACCCTGCTGCCTCTCTACCTGGCGATGCTGCTGGCGCTCGTCCTCGTCACGGCCTTTCCGGAGCTGAGCCTGTGGCTTCCCAGGGTGCTGGGCGCCTGAGAGCGCGCGCACCATGAGCGCCGACCGACCAGCGTGATACACATCACGACCTTCAAGCCATCAGGCGACCGAAAGGCATGTCATCCCAGTCCCACGAGACGAGCCCGGTAGCCCACGGACACGTCCCATCATGAAGACATCGCTCGACAGCATCGAAACCACGGCCAGCGCCCTCGCCGGTGAGCGCTACATCGCCGACCGCGCCCTGGCCACGTCGGTCTTCCTCTCGATCGAGCTCGAGAAGCCACTCTTCCTCGAGGGTGAGCCGGGTGTCGGCAAGACCGAAATCGCCAAGGCGCTGGCCAATGCTCTCGACGTCCCGTTGATCCGGCTGCAGTGTTACGAAGGCCTCGACCTCGCGCAGGCCGTCTACGAGTGGAACTACACCAAGCAGCTCCTCGAGCTGCGTGCCAGAGAAGCAGGACGAGGCTCGGAGGCCACTGGGGTTGCGGACCTCTTCGACCGGCGGTTCCTGCTGAGTCGCCCACTCCTGCGCGCCATCGACGAAGCCGAGACCGGAGGGCGCTGTGTCCTGCTGATCGACGAGCTCGATCGAGCCGACGAGGAGTTCGAAGCGTTCCTCCTCGAGCTGCTCTCGGACTACCAGATCACCATTCCCGAGATCGGCACCCTGCGCGCCAGCGAGCGCCCGGTGGTCGTCTTGACCTCCAATCGAACTCGTGAGATCCACGACGCTCTCAAGCGCCGATGCATCTATCACTGGATCGACTTTCCCGACTTCGAGAAAGAAGTCACCATCGTTCGCGAGCGGGCGCCCGACGCTTCGGCCGAGCTCACGAGAGAGGTCGTCGCCTTCGTTCAGATGCTCCGCGACGAAGACCTCTTCAAGCGTCCTGGGGTGGCGGAAACTCTGGATTGGCTGAACGCGTTGATCGCGCTGGATCGCGAGACCCTCAGTGACGACATCCTGCGCGACACTCTCGGCGTGCTGCTCAAGTACCAGGACGATCTCGAGAAGATCGACTCACCGGCGGCGCGGCGCCTGCTGGAGCGCAGCCGACAAGGGGTTGCCCCGGATTCATAGGTCGGGGACTCCTAGGTCGTGAGTCAGACACAGCCACACGAGGGCCATCTCGGCCGCAACATGGTCCTCTTCGCACGCCTCTTGAGAGTGGGCGGCCTCGACGTCACTCCCCCGCAGATGGGAGATTGGCTGGACGCGCTCACCCACATCGACCCACGACACAAACCCGACTTCAAGAGCGCCTCGCGAGCCATCCTGGTGAGACGGTTCGAAGACCTCGCCTGGTTCGACGCCGCCTTCGAGCTCTTCTGGCAGGCGCGAGATCCACGCGAGCTCGAACAGCTCGAGCTCGGGATCATGCTCCAGAGGCAGACCGAAAAGCGCCAGCGAGCGGCTCTCCACTCGCTCTCAGGGGGTGGTCCGGAAGAGGACGGTGATCCGCAGCCGGTTGCCGCCTGGAGCGATCGTGAGCGCCTGAGGAAGAAGGACTTCGCGCAGCTCAGTGCGGAGGAGGCGCAGGAGATCAAGAGTCTCATCAGCGGTATGCAGCTCCGCCTCGAAACGAGGACTGCGAGGCGCTATGCACCGGCCAGGAAAGGCCGCAGCTACGACCTGAGACGCACCTTGAGGCGCAACCTGGGACACAGTGAGCTCATCGAGCTCGCCCGGCGAGAGCGAGTACGCCAACGGCGTCCGCTCGTGGTCCTGTGCGACGTGTCGGGATCGATGGATCCTTATGCCCGACTGCTGCTGCACTTCGTCTACGCCATCTCTCACTGCAGGGCTCACGATCGGGGTCTCGCCCACGTCGAGGCGTTTGCCTTCGGTACGCGCCTGACCAGACTGACCCGCGATCTGAGGTCTCACGATGTCGACGGCGCGCTAGAACGCGCCTCGGCTCGCATTCAGGACTGGGGTGGCGGTACCAGAACGGGTGAAGCTCTCAAGACCTTCAACTACGATTGGAGTCGCCGGGTCCTCGGACGCGGCGCTGTCGTGCTGATCATCTCCGACGGCTGGGACCGGGGCGACACCGAGTTGCTCGGACGCGAGATGGAGCGACTGCACGCCAGCTGTCACCGCCTCCTCTGGCTCAATCCACTCCTGGGATCACCTCAATACCAACCACTGACTCGCGGCATGCAGGCAGCACTTCCCCATATCGACGACTTCCTGCCCGTCCACAGCCTCGAGAGTCTCGAGCAGCTGGGTGAGAAGCTCGAAAGCCTGACCCGACGCAGGATTCGCTGACATGCGTCTACCGTCGCTCGTCACTCGACTCGCCTTGGCCCTGGCTTTTGTCGCCATCGTGCCGCTTGCGTTTTCGGCGTGGCGGCTCATCGGCATGAACCGCGTTGCCATGGCGGACGCTCTGCTGTCGTCGCACATCCTGGCGAGCCAGGCTTCCGCGGAGCGCACCAGCGCCTTCTTCGAACAGCGACTCAGCCTCGCGCGAACGGTGGTCGAGAATCCGATCCTCCAGCAGGGTGACGCGCAGGCGATCGATCGACTCCTCGAGGCAAGCCAACAGTCCGGAGAAAGCCTGGACATCCTGGCCATGGGACTGTTCGACGGCGACTCCAACCTGATGCTAGGAACCCGACAGCGCGGCTCGGACCTGGACATTTCCACCATGGCGAGCGTGGAGCTCCAGGACAACCTGGCGCTCATCAGAGACGACGGCGCGTTGCGCTTCATCCTCGCCGTGCCCATCGCACTAGGCGACCATGTCGGTTCGGACGACGAGCCAGCACCCGGCGAGAAGAGTCCGTTTCTCCTGATGCTGGGTGATGCAGGCGAGCTCGACACGATCGTCGCCGCAAGCCGTTCGATCAAAGAGGCTACCGTCCATCTCACGCTGCTCGACACGGAGGGTGAGGCGCTGCTGGGCATGCCGGCCGCAGAGCTGGCGCCAGATCTCAGGAACCTGGCGCGTACCGGTCTGGCCGAAGGTTCCGGAATGTTCGGTGAGCCCGGTAGCGAAGTCCTGGCCGCCTACTCGCCGCTGGGTGGATCGTTTCCGTTTGTGGTCGTTTCGAGTCAGCCTCGCGAGAT
>JANQPS010000712.1 GCA_028285365.1 Thermoanaerobaculia bacterium
GGCGAAACGCCGGCGTCATCGAGACCGAGACGCGACTGCTGCGCGCCGGTGGTCCGGCGCCCGACGGCTAGCTGACGGTCCAGGTGTCTCCGGCGTAGAGCAGGTCTTCGAGCTTTCCGGGCTTCGCCTCTTCCTGTGCCTTGATCTGACTCAGGACCTCGTTCTCGTAGACGGGATGGTCGACCGCGCGGAAGACGCCGAGAGGCACCGGGAACCGAGTCGAATCGAGGTGCGCCAGCTCAAAGGCCAACGCGGGATTCTCTCGGGTCTCGTCCCAGGTGATGCAGTCGTCGGCACTCACTCCGTCACTGCCACCCAGCTCCACGACCTCGAGGTCGTCTCCGCGACGCAAGATCCCTCGCTCGACGTCCTTGCCGAAAGTGAGCGGCTTGCCGTGCTCGAGGTACAGGGCATTTTCGTTGCGCGCCGCCTTCTCGGTCACGTTCGAGAAGGCCTTGTCGTTGAAAATGTTGCAGTTCTGGAAGATCTCGACGAACGCCGAGCCTTTGTGCTCGGCCGCCCTCTTGAGGACAGACTTGAGATGTGGCTGGAAGATGTCGACGCTGCGCGCCACGAAGGTGGCACCCGCGCCCAGCGCAACGGAAATCGGATCGAACGGCGTATCGACCGAGCCGATTGGCGACGACTTGGTGCGCTTGCCCACTTCACTGGTGGGTGAGTACTGGCCTTTGGTCAGACCGTAGATGCGATTGTTGAAGAGCAGGACCTTGAGCCCGACGTTGCGCCGCAGCGCGTGCATGAAGTGATTGCCGCCAATCGACAGCGCATCGCCGTCGCCCGTGACGACCCAGACGTCGAGATCGGGTCGTGACATCTTGAGACCGGTGGCAATGGCCGGGGCACGCCCATGGATGGTGTGGAAACCATACGTGTTCATGTAGTAGGGGAAGCGGCTCGAGCAGCCGATTCCAGACACGATCACGAATCGTTCGCGTGGGATGCCGAGCTCGGGGAAGACCGCCTGGACCGCGGACAGGATGGCGTAGTCGCCACAACCCGGGCACCAGCGAACCTCCTGGTCCGACTGGAAGTCTTTCTTCGTGAGGGCAACAGCTTCGGTAGTCATGACGCGAGTTCCTGCTGGATGCGATCGTAGATCTCTTGACGCGAGAAAGGACGTCCCTGAACCTTGCTATAGGTCTGAGCGTCCACCAGATACTTGGCCCGAACCAGCTGTGCGAGCTGCCCCATGTTCATCTCGGGGATGAGAACCTTGCGGAAGCGAGCGAGCACGTCGCCGAGGTCGGCCGGTAGCGGGTTGAGGAACCTGAGGTGCGCGCGGGAGACGGACTGGCCTTCATCACGGGCCCGATTGACGGCACCGGTAATGGCGCCCAGCGTGCTGCCCCAGCCGAGCACCAGCACTTCCCCACCATCGGGATCCCCATGGATCTCGATGGGTGGAATCTCCTGCGTGACGCGCTCGACCTTCTCACACCGCAGCTGGGTCATGCGCTCGTGGTTTTCACCGTCGTACGAGATGTTGCCGGTACCGTCCTGCTTCTCGAGCCCGCCGATGCGGTGCTCGAGTCCCGGAGTCCCCGGAATGGCCCACGGTCGCGACAGGGTCTCTGGATCTCGCCGGTATGGCTGGAAGTCCTCGGCCGAGTCTTCGAAAGGCACTCGCAGATCGGGAAGATCTTCCACGTTCGGGAGCTGCCATGGCTCGGAGCCATTGGCGATGTAACCGTCCGACAGCACGACGACCGGGACCATGTAGCGCGTGGCGATGCGAACGGCCTCCAGCCCCACTTCGAAGCAGTCTGAGGGTGACGCCGCCGCAAGCACCGGCACGGGGGAGTCGGAGTTACGGCCGTACATGACCTGGAGGAGGTCGGCCTGTTCGGTCTTCGTAGGCAGCCCGGTCGACGGACCGCCTCGTTGGATGTCACACACCACCAGCGGCAGTTCGACTGACAGTGCCAGATTCATGGCCTCGGACTTGAGCGCGATCCCCGGACCGCTGGAGCACGTGACTCCCAACGATCCCCCGAACGAGGCGCCGATGGCGGCGCATACGGCCGCGATCTCGTCTTCCGCCTGCAGAGTGGTCACGCCGAAGTTCTTGTAGCCGGCGAGCTCGTGAAGCACGTCGCTGGCGGGAGTGATCGGGTAGGCGCCCAGGAACAGGGGCAGGCCACTTCTGCGCGACGCCGCGACGAGCCCCATGGCCAGGGCCGAGTTGCCGTGGATGTTGCGGTAGGTACCAGGCGCGAGCTGGGCCGCCTCGACTCGGTAGCGGACGTGAAACACCTCTGTGATGTCACAGAAGTTGTAGCCCGCCTTCATGACCTTGATGTTGGCCTGGGCGATCTCGGGGCGCTTGGCGAACTTCTTCTCGAGCCACTCGATCGTGTTCTCGAGCGGGCGGCTGTACATCCAATAGATCATGCCCAGGGCGAAGAAGTTCTTGCACCGGTCCATCGTCCGCGCGTCGAGGCCGTCGTCTTCGAGGGCTCGGCGGGTGAGCGTTCCGATCTCGGCCTCGAAGACCTGGAAGCCGGCGAGCGAACCGTCTTCGAGCGGATTGCTGTCGTAGCCGGCCTTCTTGAGATTCCGATCAGTGAACTCGTCGGTGTTGCACAGGATGGTTCCCGCACGACGCACCTCGGCGACGTTCGCCTTGAGCGCAGCCGGATTCATCGCGATCAGGACGTCGGGCGCGTCACCTGGGGTGTGAATGTCGTAGTCCGCAATACGCACCTGGAAACCCGATACACCAGCGAGCGTGCCGGCCGGAGCTCTGATCTCGGCCGGGAAGTCCGGAAGCGTCGAGAGGTCGTTGCCGAGGATCGCCGACGTGTTCGTGAACTGGGTTCCGGTCAGCTGCATGCCATCGCCGGAATCACCGGCGAAGCGGACGACGACCTCGGACACACGCTCAGTGCCCGTGCGACGAGCGTCTTCCTGTCCTGCTACGGGAAGGGTCATCGAGAGACTCCTGTTTCTCGGGGGAGATTTGTCTCGGGTGTGGATGGCCTCGACGGGCGGGAACGGCTGTGGGCTCGACGGACGATCTCGAGACCTTGGTCTCGAGAGGTTGTCTCGAAGTTCGAGTCCTGCGCTTCTCCTTGCGCCTCAGCTGCTGAGGCGAGGTCCGAACCGCCGTGAGGGCGGGCGAGCGGGGCAATGCTCCCGCTGCTGTTCATCCAGGGCTTGACCGCCTGAGAGCAGCCGTTTCGCTACCCTCCGCCGGCCTGATCGCAGAATGTTAACAGGACATTCATGCGTGACAAGAGCCTTTCCTGTCAGCCTCCACGCGACCATCTGCTCGCCTCTTGACGGCGGCGATACGAGACCCTCACAACACCGAGGGGCACCGAAGCGCGTGTGCGCGATAGGCTGGCCTCGAGGTGAGAAGAAAGGTGTCCAGGCGTCAGATCTCCGGCGTACTGATCGCCACCGCGCTGGCAGCTGTCGCTGCATGGCTGAACATCCCGGTGCTCGGCGGCTTGAGCAGCGTCGCCCTGTGGCTTCTCGCCCCGATCTCGATCGCCATTCTCTCCTGGCTGGCGTGGCGCAAGCTGCTCTGGAGAGTGAGTAGCCGACTGGCGTTCAGCTACCTGCTCATTGGAGTGCTGCCGATAGCGCTCTTGTCGTTCCTGCTTCTCGTGAGCGCCTATCTGCTCTCGGGCATGTTTCTCGGGCACATGCTGCGCACCAGCATGAGCTCGCTCTACGGTGAAGTCGTTCTCGCGTCGTCGACCGGTGGTTCTCGAGCGGCCCGAGAGCTGACACAGCCCGGGCGACGAATCGAGCTCGCGACCTATCGTGGCGGCATCAAGGTGGCGGGTTCCGAGGCGGCTCCCGAAGCCTGGCCGGTTTGGCTGGTGGAGGAGACGCGCTTTGCCCGAGACGATCCGGGCGCCATCGAGAACCCGCCGCTGATTGCCCTGGAGGACGGCCGAGTCACGCTGGCCGCAGCCAGCGGCGACGACAACGGCGGCGTGTTGGCACTTCTAGAAGGGAACCTTCAGGAAGCTCTCACCGAGCGGTCGCGCGTCTGGATCGAGATGGTTCGTCGCGACGATCCCAACGCCGAGGGCGCCGCGATCGTTCAGCTGTTCGACACCGAGCTGACCTTCGAACCGCTGCGCAGCGCCGAGCGACGAGAGGAGCTCGAAGAGTTCTTCAGCGATCTCGGCATCGAGAGTCGCTTTCTGATCATCGGCCTCGAGACCGCCGGTTCTCTCTACTCGATCGAAGGCGGCGACCTGATCGAGCGCGACCTCACTGCGACCATTTTTGCCCCGCCGGCGGCAATCGCCGACAACCTGTTCTCGAGCTCGGCCGGAGTCCAGACTGTCCCCTTCTTCTCCTTCTTCGTAGTCGCCTTCCTGCTCTTCGACATCTACATCGTCGCGGCGGTCATGGCGCTGTTCTTGATCTTTGGCCTGAGCCACGCGGTCAACCAGCTGTCTCGCGCTACCAGCATGGTCCAGGAGGGCGACTTCACCTTCAGGATTCCCGACCGACGCAAGGACCAGCTCGGAGCGCTGCAGAGATCGTTCAACGAGATGACTGCCAACCTCGGTGCCGCTGTCGAAGAGGCAACACAAAAGGAGATTCTCGACAAAGAGCTCGAGATCGCGCGTTCCGTCCAGCAGAGCCTGCTGCCCGAACAGATCGAGCTCGACAAGAGCGTCGACGTAGCCAGCTACTTCGAGCCGAGTGCCGTGATCGGAGGCGACTACTACGATCTTCTGCCCCTGGACGAAGCCGGCCAACGGTTGGCGGTCGTCATTGCAGACGTCTCCGGGCACGGAGTCTCGGCGGGACTGCGCATGGCCATGATCAAGGCGGCGCTCGACATCCTCGTTCGCGAGCACGACGATGCGTCCTACATCCTCCAGTCGCTCGACAAGATGGTGCGCTCGTCCGGCGACCGCTCGTTCGTCACCGCCGTCTACGCGGTGCTCGACCTGGAGAAGGGAACCGTCGAGATCAGCAATGCCGGACACCCGCCCACCTACCTCATCCGCGAAGGCGAGGTCTCCGAGGTCCTGCTCGAAGGCCCGCCGCTCGGCGCGCTGGGCCGCAACTACGGCCAGGAGTGTTTCCCGCTCGAGCCTGGCGACACGCTCGTCTGGATGTCCGACGGCCTGATCGAGGCCACGGACGAAAGCGGCAACATGTTCGGCTACGAGCGCACCGCCGCGGCACTCAACGGAGGAGCCCCCGCCGACTCGGACATATCCTCCGCATCACCCCCCGCCGCGCCTGCCGACGACCACAGCGACAACGACTGCGCCAAGAGCGTTCGCGATCGCTTCATTGCCGCCGTACAGTCCCACAGTGGCGAACAGCCTGCGGAAGACGACCGCACGATGGTCGTGCTTCG
>JANQPS010000717.1 GCA_028285365.1 Thermoanaerobaculia bacterium
TCCACTCAGCGCCGATCCATCTCGACGGCCTCACCTCGGAGACTGCGGTACTCGACTGCGAGACAAGCAGTTTCGCCATCGCGGCACGACTTGCAGCGAGCGCCGGTCTCCTCGGCCAGCTGGCAGACCGCGTTCCAATCCAGGTCGAACCGTTCGATCTGGCGGGTGTCGAGAGAGAAGCTCAGCCCGACGTCAGCCAGCGATCGCCCACCTGGACCGACCCTCCCAGAAGTCACGAGGTCTTCGAGCACGATCTCACCGTCGCTCGTCTCGAGGATCACGTCACGGCGCTCGGTCGAGAACGTGTTGTCCCGTCCAAGGTCGAGGGCGCCCAGCCACTGTGACTTCCCAAGAGGTCTCGTGAGGCGGTCTTCTTCGCGCTCGAAGGCCACGAGGCTGGCCTCGAATCCACGACGAGTGGCGCTGGTGTTCAGGACCAGAGCGTCACCAAGAACGAACGGCAGGGTGGCTCCGCGCGGAACCTCCTGCCAGGCAGCGTCCCAATCGAGGGCGAAGGTACGATCGTCGAGAGCCGACTCCTCGACTGGCGCGCCAAACTGGATCTGTCCTGGTCGCGGGGAGGAGCCGACAGTGGCGGCCGCGATCACGTTGGCCTGGTTCCAGGGAACGATGTCGGTGCGGTTGCACATCATGGCCACTGCGAGGGACTGCCCCGTTCCGGCGTAGTTGTCCCACACGCCCCAGTTGGCCCGATGACCACCGATGGCACCACCGTGCCACTGCGGCGGTCGAGCGCCGTTCTGGTTGAGGAACATCCCCATCCCGTAGAGGTCGTTGTTCCAACCGAGGAGCTCGGTCCACTCGAAGCGCATGGCGTCTTCGAGTCCCCCGAGGATCGCGTCTTCCTGAACGGCGACGGCGAGGCGGGTGAGGTCACCTATGGTCATGACCCAGCCTCCCGACGGCCCTTCCCAGCCCTCGAACCAGTCGACAGCCCCGGGAGCGAACGCCTCGAACAGGTCGAAACCAGCACCGTTGGGTGTATAACCCCGGGCGCGGTAGGGGATGTCGCCGTTGCGCCAGGAGTGGCTGAGAGCCAACGACAACAGGTTGTCGGCGGACAGCAAGTTGCCCGTGTAGATGCCGATCTCGTCCCAGACCCAGGCTTCGTAGCCACCGCTCGACGTGGACTGCGCCGCATCGTCGATCACCGCCCCGAGCGCGCTGTAGCCGACGTTCGAGTAGACGCCGTCGTGCGGGATGCCGCTCGCTGGATCACCTTTCGGGAGATTCTCCACCGCTTCGACGCCTTCGTACCAGCCGAAGGCCATTTCGGGACGAGCGGCCAGTTGACTGGCGTTGGCGCACGCTGCCTCCTCACCAGGATCGATCACGACACACTCCGAAGCCGGCGATCCGCCTTCCCAGGTGGGCCCGAACGCCAGAGCCTGCGTTGCGCCGCCAACTCCCCCGGAGTGATTCATGAGCTCGTGAATCGCCGTCGATCCGAGCGGACCGTTGGAAGTCGCGAGGTAAGAACCGACCGTCTGGTTGACGTCGATCAAACCCTGCTGATGCATCTTGAGCGCCGCGGCCGCGGTGAGTGTCTTCGAGATCGAGCCGACGGCGCCCATGGTGGCCACCGACCAGTTGGCTCCACCGATCACCGCCTTGCCGTATCCCTCGAGATAGATCAGCTCGCCGCCGCGCGCGATGCCGATGGCGCAGCCCGGATCGTTCGGGTCGGGAAGCAGGGTATCCATGACCGCGTCGACCTCGGGCCACACGAGGCCTCCCAGATCATTGTCCTTGAGCTTGGTGGCTTCGATGTTCGGATCGTAGACCTGGTCGCTGCCGGTCAGCGTCGGCGCTCGGTAGCAGCCGACACTGGCGAGCACGATCGCGATGACAGCAAGACGGGCCAGCCAGCGGGCTGGCTCGAGGTAAGAGGGTGGCTTGGCATTCAGGACGTTCATGGGTCGTTCTCCGTGGTGGTGTTTGCGTTCCACCCGACAAACGACCGCAGGGGCTCGTTCCCCTCACTTTTGATGGACCCCATTCCACTCACTTGCAGCTTCTAGGCCGCGTGAGGGGCTCCCCCAGAATCACAATCAAGGTGAAGACGAGCGCCGAAGCGCCAGGGTGCCTCCACGTCGCCTGTCGTCGACGTAGCCGACCATCCAGTCGCCGCGAATCTCGGCCTCGATGGTGAAACTCTGCGGGCCAAGGTCGACGCCGAAGCGCAGACGTTCACCTTCACGTTCCACGTCACGCGCGGGTAGTCCGCTGACACCGAGCTCCGGAAGATCGAGAACGACGGAGTCGTCCGCCAGAGTCACCGAAAACGAGTACAGCCCACGGAGATACGAGAGGCGACCTTCGAATCGACCGGACAGTGTCTCCGTTCCCGAGGCAAAACCCTGGATCCACTCCAGCGCTGGATCACGCTGCTCGAGGACACTGTCGACAGTATGTGGAGCAAGGACGGTCGGCTCGATCGCACTACGTTGGTCGAGGGGGTGCGAGTACTGCCACTGGCGAGTCGAGATCCTCACCGTCAGTTTCGAGTGTGGGAGCTGTTGCTTCGAGGAGTCACCGAAGTGATTCGGGGACGACCCGGTCGGTTCGCCCACGAAGATGGCTCGCGTGTGCCTCTCCAGGTCTACTGTCAGCATCATCGCGGCTGAGAACGTCTCCCGGCCAACCAGGACAAAAAGCGATCCAGCGGTGCTCAGGGCGGGACTCCTGATCAAAGCATGCAGAAGAGGGCGAGAGAGAGACCCGTCACCACCACGGTTGTGTCGAAGATCGATGACGAGCCGCTCGAAGCCTGGGCGCGCCATCGTTTGCTCCAGCCGCGCCGCTAGATCGGCCAGCGCCTCTCGAGGTCCGTCACCAATCTCGTCAATTCGCAGGTAGAGCAAGCCAGGCAGGGTCTCGGTCAACAGAAACGGTTGATCGAGTGGACCAAGGGACAGAGGCGGCTCCTGGAGGACCCGCTTCCAAGCCACTGTTTCTCCGAGCGGCACGACGGAGAGGACCACGGTCTCCGGGCCGTTGGCTGTATCGACGCGTAGCGGCAGCCGCTCGCGGTCGTCGATCACCCTTCGCGCATGCAAGATATCGGCGAGAGCCAATCTCTGCGGAAGGTGATATCTCACCTGCCAGTCGTTGTCCCGCTCGATCGCCGGACTCACTGCTGCGACCACTTCCTCGATGGGCATGCCGCCGATCTCGAGGACCTCCCGCCCTAGCAACTGATCGGAGCCCGCGACGTGCTCAGCCATGGCAGTGATCAACAACCGTTCCTGATACCAACCGAAACGCACGGGAAACTGCCGCATGACGAGATCCGAACGGGCGGGTTCGGTACCCGTGTGCCCCTGAAAGAACTCGATTCCCGGGTCCAACGGCAGCGTGACTCGGGTATGACCGTCGCCGATCAAGGCCACGATACGGGCGAGATCGACGACGATCTCATGACCTTCCAAATCACCGAGGCGATCTTCGAGAGCGAAGATCTCACTCTCGAACCTGGAGCGCTCCACGTTGGAGAAAGGCGCAGGATGGATCCGAGGCAGTTCCACCAGCAGATGGCGCAGATCACAACGCCAGGCATCCAGCTCAGTGTCGATCGCACCGATCCAGGAGCCTGGGATCGCCAGGAGTATGGCCACAACGACACTGATACGGGTCGGAAACGCACAGGACAGTCGGCAGGCAAGGGGTGTAGGACTATGCAAGATCGGAGGCCTCCTTGTGAGCGCGCCAACCCGAGGCTGCAGATCGGTGCGCCTGTGTTCGCTAGTGGTCTATTGGTCTATAATCGTAGACCACTTACGTCGACATGCCCACAAGGTTGCGCAGTAGAGTCCCGACGAGCACCGGTGACCCCCTCATCAAGACACTCGACCACACGGCCCAGCGCTACCCGACAACGTCGGCCCGCTCGAGATGACGACCCGCAAGGTCAAGTCACCGGCAAAGGCAAATCGAAGGGATCCATGACCTCTTCATTGAAAGACCGCCTCGAACGTTCCAGTCCGGTCCCGCTGTTCCATCAGATCGCGCAGGCGATCCGTTGGGCGGTCTCGACAGGCGAGCTGGCACCTGGTGACGAGCTCCCCTCCAGTCGCGAGGGCTCGGCAGAGTGGGGCGTCAACCGACACACCGTGCGCCGCGCCTACCAGGAGCTGCAGTCGATGGGCCTGGTGCGCGCTCAGAAGGCGGGACGCATGGTGGTAGCGGCCCCCTC
>JANQPS010000718.1 GCA_028285365.1 Thermoanaerobaculia bacterium
GACGAGCGTCCGGCTGGCGCACCGCAACGACGCGCTCGGCGCCTCACCGATCACTGGGGTGACTCGCGGCAGCCCGAATGGTCGCCCGATGGCGAGACCATCGTCTTCCAGTCGTATCGCGACGGAGGATGGCACCTCTGGACGGTGCGCTCCGATGGTACGCAGCTCAGGCAACTCACGTTCGGACCGGGTGACGACCGTGAGCCTGTCTACTCTCCCGACGGACGATCGATTGCTTTTGCCTCGGATCGGCTGGGTGACTACGACATCTGGCTGCTCGATGTCGCGACCGGTGCCCTGCGGCCTCTCACCGCTGACGATGAAGCCAATGACTACGGCCCGAGCTTCTCACCGGACGGGCGCCGGCTCGCGTTCGTCTCCGAACGTTCGCCCGGCGGAATCTACGAGCTCGATCTCGACAGCGGAGCCACACGTCGGCTCGCGAGGAGCGAAATGTCCTTGGGTCCTGTTCGCTACTCACCGAGCGGTAGCAGCGTCGTAGTACAAGCGATCGATCAGCAGGCTGGTCTGACGCAGCTGATTCGGACAGAGGTCGATGACGGTAGCGCTGATCAGACCGCGGTCCCGGCGGCTCTCGACGATGCCGGCCGAGACATCTTCCCGTTCAGGGTCTCTTTTGCGTCCGAGGACGACTTCTACTACACCGCGGACGGCAAGCTGAGGCGCTGGCAGAACGGAACGGTTCGCGACATCGACTTCAGCGCCACGGTGACCTTCGTGAGGCCGAGCTACGAGCGACGGCCACGGGAGCTTTCGGGGACTCGGGCGCGCCGCGCGCTGGGAATCGTCGCGCCGGCGGCTTCACCCGACGGCAGCTCGGTCGCGTTTACGGCTCTGGGAGATCTCTGGCTGCTCGAGCTGGACGGTGACTCGAGCCCGAAGCAGCTCACCAACGACGCCTTCGTCGACGCCTATCCGAGGTGGTCACCAGACTCTCGGCGGCTCGTCTTCCAGTCGGATCGGGGTGGCCAGATGGAGGCGTGGATCCTGGAGATCGAGAGCGGCGAGATCGAGCGTCTGGACCTGCGAGGTTCGGTGTCGTTCCCGGCCTTCTCGCCTGACGGCAAGAGAATCGCCTACTTTGGTGGAGATGCCTCGAATCCGCTCGCTGGCGGCCTCAAGATGATGGAGCTCGACTCCGGAGTCGTGACCGACCTCGGCCTCTTGCCGATTCCGCCTGCCCGGATCTCGTGGGGCCCGGACTCCCAGGAGGTCATGGTGCCGCAGTTGGATCCGGTGTCGAGCCGCTATCGAGAGGGTGCCTTCAAACTCCGCATCTATACGATCGATGGTGACTCCCGCTGGCTGGCGCCAAGCGCCTCGACCACCCTGGCTGAGCCGGCCTGGTCTCCGGACGGAGGTTCGGTGGCTTTTGTACAGGAAGATCGCCTGATGGTCGCCCAACTCACCGAGAGTGGCGAGATCGGTCCTCCGCGCCTGGTCGTCGACGAACTGGCCTCGTCACCCAGCTGGTCGGGGCCAGGAGGAGTCCTGATCTATCAGTCCGCGGACAAGCTTCGGCGCGTAGACCTGGTGAGCTCGGCCGTCGAAACGCTGCCCGTCGACCTGGACTGGAGCGCCAAGACTGGTGAAGGGCGTGTGGTCGTTCATGCGGGACGTCTCTTCGACGGCAAGAGCGAGCTGTTGCTCGAGGACGTCGACGTGATCATCGAAGGTGACACCATCGTCGCAATCCAACCGCACGACGACGGCGCGCGTGAGGGTGCTGAACTAGTCATTGATGCGAGCGAGCACACGGTCATCCCGGGGCTCTTCGAAATGCATGCGCACCAGGGCATCGGGGGCGGCGAGCAGCAAGGACGCATCTGGCTGGGGTTCGGAGTGACGTCGGTCAGGGAGCCAGGAAGCGACCCGTACGAGGCGTTGGAGCGGCGCGAGTCGTGGTCCTCGGGTCGTCGGGTAGGGCCTCGGCAGTTTTTTGCAGGACGCCTGCTCGATGGTGGGCGCGTCTACTACGGGATCGCTGAAGGCGCAGGCGCCGGTCGGCACATCGATCGAGCCATCGAGCGCGCTGTAGCGCTCGACTACGACTGGATCAAGACGTACGTACGACTCTCCGATGCCGCGCAGCGCCAGGCGGTCGTCGCGGCCCACCGTGCAGGAATCCCGCTGTCGTCTCACGAGATCTTTCCGGCAGCCGCCCACGGCATGGACGCAGTCGAACATGTCGGCGCGACGTCACGTCGGGGCTACTCGCCAAAGGTCTCGCTCCTTGGGAGCTCCTATCAGGACGTCATCGAGATCATTGCCCGTTCGGGACTCAATCAGACGCCCACGCTGGTCTTGCCGGGCTACTTCAGTAGGATCGCCGACGCGCCACACCTGCTCGACAACCGCCAGTTCCTGGCCTTCTACGGCGCCCAACGCGCCACGTCCGATCGGCTTCGCGCGAGGGGTGCAACAGGGCCAGGCCTGAGGCGGCGCGCCCTCGGTCAGGGGCTGACTCCGGCCCGTATCGTGGCCGCGGGGGGCCGGGTCACTGCAGGTACGGATTCGCCTTTTGTCCCCTACGGATTTGGCCTGCACGTCGAGTTCCAGCTCATGGAGGAGGGCGGAATGACGCCATTCGAGGTGTTGCGCTCGGCCACTTCGTGGGCCGCCGAAGCCAGTGGGGTGGAAGATCAGCTTGGTTCACT
>JANQPS010000741.1 GCA_028285365.1 Thermoanaerobaculia bacterium
CAGGGGCTGCCAGCAGCTCACGAACGGGCGCGTACGCCTCAACGGGGTTCTCGCGGTCAGACAACAGGTCTCCCACAAAGCCGAGAACCACGTCCCGATCGTTCGTCTGTCCGAGACCAGGCTGGACTCGCAGACCCGACAGGGCAGCCAGGCCAGACGCGACGAGGAACTCACGCCGATCGATCAGGCGCAACATCACGCCGTCCGCCGGTAGAGACGACCACCCATCGAAATGTGGCGCATGCGACCGTCACCTTCCGGATTGACGAACGACATGACGGTTTGAGGGGCGTTTGCGGCCAAAGCCTCGGGCAGCTTGATGGCAAAAGCGTGATCTCCCACCGGGACGAGCGGCAACGACGGCGTGGGCGCGGTCGACATTCCGTCGTAAAAGGCGCTCTTGGCTCGGGTGCTGAAGAAGATGCCGTCGTCTTTCTCCGTGACCTTGTGCTCGGCGGCGATGTCTTCGTAGGTGCCAGCGTAGAGCCGCGGCTCGACGTCACTGTCGAGCTCCGGGTAGCGCCGGCTCGGCAGCGGCTCGTCTCCGGTGGCTGACTTCATCCAGGCATTGCAGATCTCGGCAATCACGGTCATTCCGTGAGCAGAGTTCGTGAGAACGGCGATCGCGAAGTCTTTCTCGGGATGAATCGTGAGCCAGGACAGGATGCCCGGGCCACCGCCGCCGTGACCGACGTCTCCGTGCTCACCCAGCATGAAACCCCGGCCAAACGACCGAACCGCTCCCAGGCCTTTCATGTCCGCCGTCCTGGTGCGCATCGCTCGGGCGCTCTTCTCGGACAACAGCCGCTCGCCGTTGAGACCCTCTCCGTCCCGGAGATGTGCCACACCAAAGGCGAGCAGATCGGCGGCTGACATCATGGCCGTGGCTCCGGCGGGAGCGAAGCTCCTTGGCAGGAACGCGAACGAAGTCCGGGTCTGCTCGCCCGTCGCGGGATTGAGAAAGTGCCCAACGGAGGCTCGGTGGAGAAGAGCGTCCTCTGGCTGAACGATCGCGTGCTCGAGCCCCAGCTTCGAGAAGATTCGATCCTCCATCAGAAGGTACCAGCTCTCACCCAGCACTCGTTCGGCGACGTGTCCCGCGACGACCATGGCGGTGTTGCAGTAGGAGCAGTCCTTCCCGGGGTCGAACAGCTGACCCATGTCCGCGGCTCTCTCGACCGCTTGCCTGATGTTCTCCTGGTCCGGGCCGTGATCCGGGATGATCTCGCCGTCGATACCGGTGGTGTGATTGAGGAGCATCCCCACCGTGATCGCCTTCGTGGCCTCGGGATCCGCGACCTTGAAGTCCGGAACGTATTCGAGCACTGGTGCGTCGAGGTCCACCTTGCCTTCGTCGACCAGCTGCATGACGAGGGTGGTGTTGAGAGTCTTGGTGATCGAGCCGATGTGCATCACCGTTTCTTTCGTGAGCTCGACACCGGTGGTCGTATTCGTCAGACCCGCCGCAGCTGTCGTGATCTCGCCACGGTGATAGATCGCCGCACTTGCGCCGACGACGCGATGGCGCTGGAGCGCGCTCTCGAGATCGGCTTGAAGGTCTTCGAGACCCGGACCGTCACTTGGACTCTGCGCTCGAAGCCTTCTAGGGGTGGGAACCAGTGCCAGGGCGGCCAATGCCGTACCGCCAGCCAGGAGATCGCGTCGTGTGGAACGAATGGCCATGAGTCCTCCGATTGCTGCGTCTGAGTTCGGGCTCGTGGATTATTGTCGCATCGATCCTCAGGCTACGAGCTCGAACGCACGTCGTCCGCGAGCGCGACCATTGACCACGACTTCGGCGAAGTGGTTTCCGGGATAGAGGGATCGCGTGGTGCGCGGCGCAAACGACTGGCGCTTTTTGATCTCGATGCGCTCGCCCTTCGTGACATCGCCGTCGAAGATCGCGAAGTTCTTGGCCGAATGACTGCCGTTGGACTTGAGGAAGTGAATCCGCAGCACGACTCGCAACTTCTGGTCAGCTTGCGACAAGAGCGACGAACTCCACAGGAAGTCGTCCCCGACCGCGACCCGTTCACTCGACTGCACACCCGTCAGTCTGAAGGCCGGGGTCTGGGTGTATCCCATCAGGCCGAGCGCGCGTGGGTGGTCTTCCTTGAGCAGAGTCCTCAGAGCATGACGGATCACCCAACGAAGTTCCGAGTCCGGCTCCCCTTGCTCTTGCCAGCGTTCGAGCGTTGCGATCGCGAGATCGGGATCGAGCTTCGAAACGTCATTGACGTTGTTGGCCACCGAGCGGGTCACGTAGCGCGTCGGGTCGCGAAAGAGGCGGTCGAGCACACCGACGATCTGATCGAGCGGTAGCTCGACGCGAGGCGACCAGGGAAGGAGCGGCCGAATCCCCTCCGAAGCGAGCCGGCGCACATGGTAGTTGTCGTCCTTCGTGCAGCGCTTCACAAAAGCCATCGTCTGCTTCGGGTAGTGCCGCAGAAACGGTCGAATCGCGTTCTCGGCCGAGAATCGCTTGGTCGACTCGCGCAGGAAGTCGAGTGAACCTCTCAGGTGCTCCTTGCTGCAGCCGTGGGTTGCTACGTATTCACCCGGCACCACCCAGATGAACGCGCCGAAGTCGTCGTCCGACAAGCTCGGATCCAGAGGCTCTGGCAAAGCCTCCAGCAGCACCTCGCGGGCCTCGTCGAAGGACGTAGGTAGGTGCTTCTCCAACACCGAGACGATCCAGGCGATGCGCTCCTTGAGCTCGAGCTCCGGAAACCGCTCGAGCACCTGCCTCTCGAAGGTTCGACCCCGAAAGCCAGGGGCAGCACCCTCTAGTGCCTTGCGCAGCTCCCTCACTCGTTCCTGGTTGAACAGCTGATCCTTGAGCGAGAAGGTCGTTGCTTTCTTGATAGCCACGTCACATGTCCCCCTGGTGCGTCCTCTCGGCAAGCGTCGATGAACGATCGATCTCGGTGAGCCTGCGAGGCCCTCTCAGCCCGAGCGCCGAAGCACTCGAACGAGCTCCTTTCCGAACGTCGGCAGGATACCGAGGAAACTGCACGATCACAGATTGTGATCGTGGATCAGCAGGTGCCCGTTCCAGAAGGACACGTATCGGATCTCTGAGAAGGAAGAGGACGAGGACTCGAGTGCTAGCATCGACCATTGGCGGTCGAGGTCTACGACGGCGCGCCGGCGAATCCGAGCTGCAGTGAATCCGGATCAGCCGCGCGGACGGAAAACAAGGCTGCAGTCGAAATCAGTACGACTTCGAGGACCGACCCGATGAATATCCCTATGACCGAATCCCTGGCCGACGTCCAAAACAGCGAGGATCTGCGCCAGATCCGCATCGACAAGGTCGGTGTGAGCAATATCGAGTACCCGATCGTGGTCAAGGACCGGGCCCACGGCACCCAGTCCACCGTCGCCACGATCAACATGTACGTCGATCTGCCGGCCCACTTCAAGGGCACCCACATGAGCCGCTTTCTCGAAGTGCTCAACGCCCACGAAGGCCCGATCAGCGTAGAAGAAGTGCCCACGATCCTGGAGGCGATGCGCGAGCGACTCGATTCGGAAACCGCACACTTCTCGCTCGAGTTCCTCTACTTCATGGACAAGAAGGCCCCGGTGACGGGTAAACGCGGCGTCATGCCCTACCGGTGCGGATTCGAGGCGTGCTCAGGACGCTGCAACGACTTCGTCCTCTCGGTCGAGGTCCCCGTGACCACGCTTTGCCCGTGTTCCAAGGAGATCGCCGCATACGGAGCGCACAACCAGCGCGGCTACGTGAATCTCAAGGTCCGCTTCGCAGACAACATCTGGCTCGAGGAGCTGATCGAGCTGGTCGAAGAGGCAGCGAGCTGTGATCTCTACCCGGTGCTCAAGCGCCCGGACGAGAAGTACGTCACCGAAAAGGCCTACGACAACCCCCGCTTCGTCGAGGACATGAGCCGCGAAGTGGTGGTCCGGCTACAGAAGGACCCTCGTATCCGTTGGTTCTCGGTCGAGGTCGAGAACCACGAGTCGATCCACGCCCACAACGCCTACGCGTCGATCGAGCAGTGGGTCAACGGCTACGGTCCGGACGATCTGACTGCGCCCGAGATCGAGTCGGACTGACCGTCGGCCGAGAGTGAGAACGAGCCCCCGGGAAGCAGTGGGGCTCATTCCAGCTCGGATCAGATCGAGGACGATCTGGGCTCCCGTTCCCGCATGGCACTCATCCGTGTGTGCGATCAGCACGCCCTGAAGGCCCTCCAGTCGAGTGGTAGGGAGCAACGTCAGGCGCTGACCGCCTCCTGAGACGAACTCGTCGTCTCCGGTGGTCCAAGACACGCCGGTCGACTTTGACGTCTACTGTGAGAGAGTCGGCTCACTACCGGTCTCTCCAGACTTCGCTCCGACCGGCTCTTGGTCTCACCTCTAGACGTGTTCACGGAGGAGGAGCGCATGCTTCGAAACTCAGTGTGTCTTCGGGTCCCACGACAATGGATGGCATTCGCATCGATCCTGGCTGCTGCTCTCAGCGTCGCCGGGGCCGCCATCTCCCAACCGCTGACACTTGCAGACGCCGCCGACCAGCGCGCTGTCAGCGACCCGCAAATCTCTCCTGACGGCAGTCTGGCCCTGGTCATCGTCGGCCAGCGCAACTTCGACGAGAACCGGACCGAGAACCAGCTGTTTCTCGTCGACGTCGAGTCCGGAGAAAGCCGCGCCCTCACCTTCGATCGACACCGAGTCTCGAACCCACGGTGGTCCCCCGACGGACAGACGATCGCGTTCCTGGCCCTCGACGACGACGGTCAGAACACGATTCATCTCCTCGCACTGAGCGGCGGTGAGGCCAGAAGCGTCGCGAGGCCCACAACGGGAGTCGAGTCTTTCGAATGGAGCCCTGACGGAGAGAGACTTGGCTTCGTCGCTACGTTGGCGCCAGAGGAGAAGGAAGGACAGGAGAAACACAACCGCTCCTACGAGGTGGGTGGCGACTGGTATCTCGCCGACCAGGTATCGCCAGCTCGGCACCTGTGGGTCGTGGGTATGAACGGCGACGAGCCGGAGCAGCTGACGACTGAACATTCTCTGGCCTATCTCGCAGGCTCGTACGCCTGGGACCCGGACAGCAAGTCGCTCGTCTACTCCGCGCAGCCGGACTCGTACACCACGTCGTTCCTACGTGGCTCCGTGAGGCGGGTCGGTCTGGACGGAACCGAGGGCGCGCTGATTGACGAGGAGGAACCCTCCGTCTACGCCTTTCCCCGGCCATCACCGGACGGTGCGCACGTCGCCTACCTCCGCGCTCGAGGCCCTGCGCCGTCCTTCTATCCGAATGCGGTCTTCACCGTCCCCCGGGACGGCGGCACTCCGAAAGACCAGACGGCTGCACTCGACCGGGACCTCGACTGGGTGAGATGGTCCGCGGACGGCAAGTCACTCTGGGTCGGCGGTTACAGCGAGACGACCCTCGCTCTATGGCACCAGCCGGTTGGCGGGTCACCAACCAGGGTGGACCTGGGGGGCGTCCACTTCCGCTCGGGTGACGTCGCGAGCGACGGTCGGCTGCTGTTCGTCGGCTCGAGCTCGAGCCATCCTGCCGAGCTCTACGTGCTGGACAATGTAGACGCTCAGCCACGCCGGCTCACCGACTTCAACGCCACACTTTCCGCTCGGGATCTCGGCAAAGTCGAAACCGTCTACTGGACCAACGACGGCTTCGAGCAGGACGGCGTGCTCATCTATCCGCCAGACTTCGAAGACGACAAGCGCTACCCGCTGGTCCTGATGATTCACGGTGGCCCGATGGGCACTTCGTCGACGGCGTTCAACTTCGTAGGCCAGGTCGCTGCCGCTCGAAGCTGGCTGGTCTTTCAGCCCAACTATCGAGGGAGCAACAACCGCGGGGCCGCCTTCCAG
>JANQPS010000742.1 GCA_028285365.1 Thermoanaerobaculia bacterium
CACGACGAGATTGCGGTCAAGTCGAAGTGCGATCGCTGGAGTCGCCACGCTGACGCCGTCATGGCTGCCCCTCAGCCGATAGGTGCCGTCTTTGAGCCCCGCGAAGCGGAAGCGGCCCTCGTAGTTGGTCCGAGCACGCCTGGGCTCGGCCAGACCATCCGAATCGAGGTGGACGACGACACCCACCAGCGGGTCGCCCTCGAGAACCACCTGGCCACTCAGCAGGTGACCCTGTTCGTGAAACACCAGTTCCACGTCGGCATGAGGGTCGTCGGCGGTCAGGTGCACGTGAGCCTGGGCTTCGAGATCGTGAGACCGGAGCACCGCTCGAACCGTGACGTCACCGAGCTGCACCTGATCGAGCCGAAAGCTCCCGTCACGATCGATCGTTCCACCGGTGGCGCGCCACGGCGTGATCTCGAGCTTGGAGAACAGGCTAGGGTCGAGGCCGCGGATGGTGCCTGAGATGGAGCCTGTTGGCGCGAGCTTCAGCAGCAGGTCGTCGATGTCACGGCTGACTTCGAGATCCTCGATGACGGCGTCGGTCATGCCTCGTCGACTGGCGTGCACCGAGTAGACCCCTGATGGGACAGGCGAGAAGCTGAAGGTACCGTCTTCGGATCGCACGGACAGCGATGGGGAATCGCGCGCTCGCAGAACGACCACGGCGTTCTGGGCGGGGTGGCCCTGGTGGTCGACGACTCGGCCCGACAGGGCAAATCCCGAGATCGTGATGTCCACGACGTTGGCTCCGGACTGGAGTCGGGCTGCTTGTTCGGACTCACCAGTGGGGGTCTTGGCGATCAGGGTGACCTTGCCTAGTGGAGCGTCAACAAGGCGGTAGTGGCCCTGGAGGTCGGTTTGTGCCCTGCCTCTCCGAGTACGTCCGGTCGTGTACCAAACCTCCGCGTCGACTGGTCGTCCTGCTTCGTCGCGCACATGGCCTTCTACTTCGGCCGCCTCTCTCAGCACGATGTCCGGGGCCCTGATCGCGTCTTCGAGCCTGGCCTCGATCGTGGGACCGGTGGTTCGGAGATAGCCCCGCGCGTCACCCGAGAGCTGGACTCTGCCGGGAGGGAGACTGAGCTCGTAGTGCCCCTGCTCGTCCGCTCGAGCGCTGTAGCCGGATCCGCCGAGGAGGAGAGAACCGGACGGGCTACCACCACGTGGCTTGGCGCCGACCGTGCCCTCCACCGGCTCGCCGGATTCGTTGACGAGTCGACCCGTGACCTTCGCAAGGCGCTCCAGCTCGACGCGAACGGGCTCGTCGAGCGGTGCGGTAATCCCCTGCAGCCGCCTGTTGGAGTAGCCGTCGAGCGAGAAGCTGAGATCGATGCGAGCTCCCGGTTCGAGATCGTGCAGAACAAACTCGCCTTTCGGGTCGGTGCGGCCAAACTGGACACCCCGACGGCCGGTCAAGCGATTGCCCCGACCACCCCGGCCCATTCCACCTGGGAGGTCGAAAGGCGCCAGTGCCGTCGGCAGCATTCCACCGACGGCGACATCCGGCAACGGTCGCCCACTGGCGTCGACGACGATCGCTTTGAGAGACACTCCTGGCTCCAACAAGAGTGGCTCGAGCTCGAGATCGCCATCACCGTCTGTCACTTCGAAGTAGCGAACGAGCGGCGCGAAACCGGTCGCCTCGACCTTGAGAAGAGCTGAAACGCTCGGGATGCGGTCGATGGCAAACTGCCCGTCGTCGCCGGTTGTGGCACCGTGTCGAGAGAGGGACGACATCGACATCATCGTGGGATAGCGATTCATGTCGACGAACCAGACCTTGGCCCCGTCGACTGGGGTACCCTCGGCAGAGGAGACTTCGCCGACGAGGCGTCGCCCGCGATCGAGCACGATGTCGAGGTGCGGCACTGGTGCCATCTCACCGATGTCGCCGTGACCCGGATCGAGATCGCGATGTGAGTCCGCGAAGTGCGGGTGCCGAACGACCACGTGAACAGGGCCTGGCGAAAGACCTGTGAGTGTGAAGCTGCCGTCACGACGCGAGAAGGCGCGGCTGCGGCTGCCGGCGGAAACGAGTGAGCTACGCCCACGGTGAGTCGCTTCGGCGCGAATCGCGGCGCCGACCACGGTTTCGCCCTGCTTCGTCACCACCGATCCCTGAATCCGCATCTCGCGGCTCAACCGGAAGTCGGGGCCGCGACGACTCGTGATGTCGATAGGGGAGCTCGCCTCGCGGATGTAGCCGGCTGCAATGGCCTGGAGGGTCGGCCGATCACGGCTGACGAGGAGCTCGTAGCTGTTGACGGAGGTGGACCAGTCGAGCACGGACCTCCGTCGTCCGAGGATTCCCTGAGCCGAGCTGACGACCAGGGCCTCATCGATGGACTGCCCGGTCGTCTTGTCCACGATGAGGCCGGACAGAATCGTCGGCGGGTCGACGACGACCGTGAGCCGTTTGGTCTCCGCGAGGTCTGGAGAGTTCCAGACCGCGCGGGTCCAACCCCCGTCAGGAGTCAAGAGCTCGAGCTGGCTACCGAGCGGAAGCTCGAGCGCCGCCAAGCCCTGCGGGTCGGTCATCGCAATCGGTGCTCGCAAGTATGAGCTCGCGTTGTCGCTGAAGGGAGCGAGCAGGACAACGGCATCGGAGACGACCTCTTCTTCTGCAGTCGTCACGCGGATCGTGCCGGCAATGTCTTGGGTCGGGGAGGCGAGACGAAGGGTCGAGGGCGAGCTCTCGTGACTTCGGGTCCAGCCAGTCTCGTGAATGGCAACAAACTGCCGATTGTTCTGGGGCTCGACGACGACCAGGTCGACGACTCCCAGTTCATCTGAGCGTACGGCGACGGGTTCGAGCTCCCAGCGCGTTGCTGCCAGGGTGTTCTTCTCGAGATCTCCGAGCGCGATCAGAAGTGCATCAGGGACCGGTCGGTCGTCCTCGTTGAGGATCGCGATGCGCAGGCGCTTGGGTTCCTGGAGCTCGAGCGGCGGGATGTCGGCGTCGTCGACCAGTGGCAGGAGAGGTTGGGAATAGACCACACCTCTCGGATCCAAGACTCTCAGCAGATACGCACCTGGCGAGGGAACGTCCAGCTCGAACGTGCCGGCCTCCCCGAACGAGCGGGTCGATGCCACCGGGGCCGGCTCGCGGGTCTCAGGTTGTAGGTACCGAGTCGCGAGGTCATACGGGCTCTGGGCTCGAACCAGGACAACCTCGACCGAGGCGAGCACAGCCGACGGCGCCTCGATTCGCCCTCTCAGAGTAAGGGCGTCGGACTGCGAGGTCGCTGTCAACGCACCAACGACCAACAGCAAGATCTTGCGATTCAGCCAGTCGTTCATCGAACGGTCTCGGTCCAGATCCTCCAAGCGAGCTCGGATTTGAGCCTCACAGCAGAAGGTGCGGGTCAAGCAGGTCGACCCGAGAGTGATGCTCTTCAGACGGCTAACGTGCGAGTTTTTGGTCTCGGATACAGATTCAATAAACGTTGAGCTCGCGGTTATTCCGTTGCTCGAAACGCCCATGCCGGAACGGCGTCGTGTCGACGGAGCGGGACGTGTCGCCCTCAGCGATCTCGGCGACGAGCAGGCCGGTGGCCAGCGAGTGCATGACGCCGTGGCCGGAGAAGCCGCACGCGTCGATCCATCGAGGGCCTTTGTCTCCGAGTGTGTCCGGGTGTTCTCCGATGATCGGACTGCTGTCGGGGGTCATCTCGTAGTAGCCCCACCAGCTGCCGCGAGTGTCGACTCCGACGTCGGCCAGCCAGGGGAACCGTTCGACGCCGGGCTGGAGCACGTGCTCGAGCCACGGCCAGTCCATTCCTGAGTGAAACCCCAGCGATTGGTTCGGGTTGCTCCGTCCGAAGAGCAGCTTGTGGCCTTCGCTTCTGAGGTAGAAGCCACTGGACGTGTCGATGATCATGGGCAGCTGGCGCTGCTTTTCGCCGACCTCGTCCGAGAGCAGGATCATGGTGCGCTTCGGTGAGACCGGCACGGAGAGGCCGGCGAGGTCACCGATCTGCCCCGCCCAGGGTCCTGCGGCGTTGACGATGAGATCGGCGGTTACCCGACTCGTAGTCGTTCCATCCTGCGTGCTGACTTGCCAGTGGGTCTCGCTGCGCGAGATCTCGGTGACGCTTTGGCCCAGCATGATGGAGGCGCCGTGCCGTCGCGCCAGCCGTACCTGGGCCGAGACCAACCAGTGGGGATCGAGGATGCCGTCCGCTGGTCCAAAGCTGGCGCCCGCGAGGCCGTTGGTCTCCAGGGAAACGAGGTCTTGGAGCCGATCCGACTGGATGACCTCCACCTGCGCTCCCAGCTTGCGCTGCTTCTCGACTGTGTGGAGATGATCGTCCCAGTGCTCTTCGGGAATCAAGAGGAGGTATCCGATCGCTCGATAGCCGACGTCTTCGCCGTATTCTTGACTGAGGTGATCGATACATTCCAGCGACAGAAGTGACATGGCCACGTTGGCTGCACTGGAGAACTGTGCGCGGATTCCGCCAGCGCTTTTCGAGCTCGATCCTGCTGCCGGGGCGGGGGCGCGATCCAGGAGCATGACCGACAGACCGCGTTCCGCAAGCCGGAACGCACACGCGCTGCCAACGGCGCCGCAGCCGATGACCAGCGCGTGGACATGTCTTGTTCCCATGGCCGACACCCCCCAGCGACGATCAAGCCGGTCCTCCCCAGACCGGTGATGCGCGTCGCCTCAAGAGACTATGCGACGAATCTGGTGCCAACGTGGGTAGCTAACGATGCCAGTACGGCGTCTTCTGAGTCCACGAACTGTTGGGGTAGCGGGAGTGGAGACGAGTGAAGGCGGCTTTGGAGATCTCCCCGAGGTCAGGCGGTCGGCAGCCGAAGCGAGTCACACGAACGAGCAGATGAAGCGCCTCGGGCGACCGTTCGTCGGCAGGGTTGGCGTCGGCCCATTCGATGACCTGCTGGCCGAAGACGTTGGCGGCGTCGTCAAGCTCGACGAGCGCTGCCCAGCGTTCTGCGGCCGCTGCTGTGGCCGTCGCATCGAGAAAGCCGGGGACAGGCGCGTCGCCGATGACGCGGACTCCACCCATCCAAGGGCTGGTCAACTGCTCGCCGCTACACCACCAGTTTTCGCTGCTCGTGGACCTCTCGTCGACGGCATCCAGGCGCCACAGGGGGCGCAGGAAGGGTGTCAGCCCTGGGTTGCGGAGCATCGTGAGCCAGGTCATGAAGACCCTGTCAGTAGCCGCGCTCTCGGCTCGAAGTGAGCGGAGGTCGTCTTCGAGAGCGGGATCAAGTGATGCGACTCGTTCATGCCAGTCCGAGTCGAGAGGACCATCGAGCGACGCGGCTCTGGTCCAAGCGGCGCGCGCGAGATGTGCCCTCAGACGGGGAGTCATCTTCGGATGGCCAGCCAGTTCGAGGATCTGATCAGGGGTGAGATAGCGGCCAATCTGTTTCAGGACCAGGGGCTCGATCAAAAGCTCATCGACCATTTGGCTTTCGACTCGATCCCCCGAGAACAGTGGGCCACGACTACCGTCCGTGTAACCGACTGCGACCGGACGCATCGGTGCGAGCTCGCCGAGCTCTTCGAGACTTCCAGCGAAGAGTGCGCGCAGATGCTGGAAGCGGTTGCGGTCTCCGAGGCTCAGAGGTACCGGCGGAGTGTCGCTGAGGAAGTCATCGAGGATCGAAGTCGCCTCGCTCGCTCGCTCGGCTTCCAGCAGTGCCCGCGCGCGCTCGAACTGAAGGCTGGTGTAGCCCGGGGAATCTTGGCGGGCCTGGGCGGCAGCATCCAGAATGTCGTCGAAACGTTCGTCTGTGGGCAGGGCATGCCGCAGGTGGGCCAACAGCCAGCCATCGGTGCGGCCCGGATCGAACGTCTCGAGGACTCGCCGGGCTTCGGAGTGACCCCGCGGCATGCGCATGGCGTTGATCCAGGAGCTCACCTCGCCCGAGCTGCCGAGCCAATAGAGGTTGGCCAGGTCGTCAGGGGCCGAATCGGTGAGAGTGGGAGCACTGAGTCGGTCGGCCAACCGCTGACGCTCGGCGTCTGGCTCCAGACGTCCCAGCACGTAGTGGAGCAGGCGCAGAGTGCCCGGATGGACACTGCTGCGCTCCGGGTTGGCGAGGATCGCTTCGAGTCGCTCGCGGGCTCGATCGAGCGCGTCGACCCAGGCGTCGAACTCGGGCCCCTCTTTGGTGATGCGTCCATCGGGAAGGAAGCTCGACTCGCGAATCCAGGTTCGGGCGACGACGTGGTCGGCGAGATGACGCCAGGGTGAGGAACCGTCGCGTGCGATGTTCTCGAAACGCTCGCGTGCGACGTCGAGCTGCTCAGAGTAGAAGTGCGCGGCGGCGATCTGGTACGCGCGATCGGCCTTTGCGAGAGAGTCCCAGTTCTCCTCTGAAGGGTCTGGGACGCTGCCCGTTCCTTCGCAGTTGGAGAAGACCTGGTCCTGGGCGTCGATCCACCGTTCGAGCTCTGGGGACCCGGTGCCGTAGTGACGGGCCCGCTCTTCCAGGGTCGCGGCTGCAACGGCAAAAGCGTCAGGCAAACAGTTCTCGTAGGTCTGGTAGAGGGTCCTGCTCTCGCTCAGGGAACGTTCGTGTCTTCGATAGACCTGCCAAGAGCGAATCAGCGTGTCGTTGCGCCCGTGAGCGCGCCTGGCGATCTGCCACTCGTGTACGGCTGACGGTGGCAGGGGGGCGTCGTCTGGGGGCGGCGTACGGGCTTGGAGAATGGCCTGTTTTGCGCTGTCCTGGATCTCGAGACCGTTGAGGTACCGATAGGCGACGAAGAAGTCGAGAGCTCGGAGCTCGGGGCTGAGCACTCCCAATCGACCCTCGACGAACTCTTCGTAGCTGACGCTGGGTCGACCGATCTCCCAGAAGCGAGCTTCGAGCGCGAACGGCCCGCTGGCGCGGGCAGCGCCGATCGTCAGCCAGAAGAGAGCCAACAGTGCGACCGCGGTGCGGGCCGAAGACGCCGGG
>JANQPS010000754.1 GCA_028285365.1 Thermoanaerobaculia bacterium
ACCGGCGTCCGATTCCTCGCGAGCTCTTCACCACTCCCGACGTCAGCGGCTCCGCTAGCCGCGGCCCCGGAGACGCCGCTGAAGCCAAGACGGATTCCGCCCCCTCGAGCCGCTCGTGGTGGCAGGCGCTGTTCGAGGCCCTGCAGTCGTTGTTCGGACAGCGAACCTCGAGCGAGGCCGAGCCACCGCCACCCGAGCCGGTGCTCGACCCGGCCGTCGTGGGCGCTCTCGCCGAACACGCCGGGCTACCTGACGATCTTGCCGGCTCGTTGCCCGAGGTCTATCTCGTCCGCTCCGAAGACGACGCTCTGCGCCTCGCGCGCCGGTGCCCGGGGGCCTCGTTCCTCGCCGAAGGTGGTGTCGCGGTCAGCGGCGGACTCGTGCAGATGGCGGCCGAAGTGGCGCAGCCTGGAGCGCTTGCGAGGGCGCGCGAACTGCGCGAGCTCCGCGACCACATCCCCAAGCTGGCAGCCGAAATCGAGAAGGCTAGCCAGGAGCTGGATGAGCTGCTCGCGGAGCGGACCCGGCTCGCGGAGCTGCGAGAAGCGACCGACACCGAGCTCACCGAGCTCCGCCAGGAGCACGCTGTTGCGGTGGCGCGGCGTCAGGACGCCGCCAACCGCAAACGCGAGACCGAGGCTCAGCACCAGTCCCTTCTCGACGAGCGCACCGAGGTCGAGGAGGAGCTGCAGTCCATCGCCGAGCGCAAGACTCGCCTCCAGCAGGAGTTGGCGAGTGACCAGAAGGCGCACGAAGCTATGGACCAGCGCTTCGACCACGCCCAGCAGCGCGTTGCCAAGGCGCGTGAGGAGCGCGACGCACAAAAGCACCAGAGCACCGACCGCAAGGGACTGCTCAAGGTCGTCGCCGAGCGACTCACGGCATGGAAGTCCGAGACCCGGCAGGTGGCGGAGCAGATCAGCTCTCTCGCCGGCGCCCTCTCGACCTGGAGCCAGGAGAAGGAGCGACTCTCCAGTCGTCAACGCGAGCTCCAGGGCGAGACCGAAACCGCTCGAGAGCAGCTGCGTGTCGCGAGTCGTGAGCGCGAGCAAGCGCAGCTAGCCTCTCGCAGGGCCGGCGAAGCCCTTCAGCAGGATCGCAACAGAGTCCAGCACGTCGAAGAGCAGCTCGGGGATCTCCGCGATGAGCGCGACCACAATCGAGGCCTGGTCGAAGAGCTGCGCGTCGAGCAAGCGTCCGTACGCCAAGAGATCCAGCATCTCGTGCGCGAGCTGCGCGCCAACTTCGGGGAAGACGCACTCGAACAGACCGACATCCAGACGCCCGAGTCCGAGGAGCTGGAAGGCCTACAGGATCAGCTCGACGAGCAGAAGCGCATCCTCGACCGGATCGGTCCGGTCAACGTCCTCGCTGCCGACGAGTACGACGAGCAGAAGGAACGCCACGAGTTCCTCACCCAGCAGCGCGCCGACGTCGAACAGTCGATCCAGACTCTTCGTCAGACCATCCGCGAGATCAACCAGACCTCACAGCAGCGCTTCATCGAGACCTTCACCGAGGTCAACAAGAGCTTCAACGAGACCTTCGCCGAGCTGTTTCGCGGCGGTGAGGCCAGCATGAACCTCCTCGACGAAGACGACCCGCTCGAAAGTGGCCTCGAGATCGTGGCTCGTCCTCCCGGCAAGCGCCTGCAGAGCATTCTGCTCATGTCGGGTGGTGAGAAGGCGCTCACCGCCATTGCTCTGCTTTTTGCGCTGTTTCGCACCAAGCCGTCGCCGTTCTGCATCCTCGACGAGGTCGACGCTCCGCTGGACGACGTCAACGTCTTGCGTTTTGTCGAGATGCTCAGGCGCATGTCCGAAGACACCCAGTTCCTGGTGGTCACGCACAACAAGCTCACCATGGAAGCCGCCAACATCCTCTACGGCGTCACCATGGCCGAGAAGGGCGTCAGCAAGCTGGTCGGCGTCGACATCGACGACATCCACCCGTCACAGCTGGCTTCCTGACCTCCATTCCCGGCCGCGTCGTCGGCCTCGTTGCCGGTCGGCGCGAGCGGCCGCGAGCCGTAGTGCTCGCCAGCAAAAGAGGCACCTCGGGAATTCCCCGCGAAGAAGATGCGACGGTTCTTGCATCAGCTGCGCCATGTATGAAAAGAGTGGCTGTAGGACGCCGATTTCTGCTTCGAATCCGAGTGTCGTCCTGCCGACAGGCTCTTTGACGGATCGTCGAAAACCCGTCCCTTGCCGCACTAGGAAGAACATGCCCACTCCAAAGAAGACCACTCCGTTCCTGCAGTTCGCCCGCACACTGGCCTACGCCACGCTTGTCCTGCTCTTGGCTTCTCCGGCGCTCTCACAGCGTCCCGTCGACCAGAGACCCGCGCTCGGCTCCGAGGTCTCCGTCACCAACCGACTAGCCGACGGTGAAGAGCTCCAGCGCTCGATTCCACAGCTGATCAACATCGGTGCAGAGCTCTTCAACGCCATGTGGACGGTGGAAGAAGGCGGCGGCCGCCCCTTGACCAAGGGGACAGGAGCACCGCTCGCCGACCCGAACAGTCCGCTCACCTTTCCGCGCAACTTCAACCGGATCTCCGCTCCCGACGCCAACTCCTGCGGCGGCTGCCACAACCTGCCGCGCTCCGGCGGCGGCGGTGACATCGTCACCAACGTCTTCGTCCTCGGGCAGCGCTTCGACTTCGCCACCTTCGACCCGACCGACGGCATGCTGACGCGTGGCGCTCTCCAAGAGGACGGCGCCGCAGCAACTCTCGACGAGATTGCCAACAGCCGCGCCACCGTCGGGATGTTCGGTTCCGGCTACATCGAGATGCTCGCGCGACAAATGACCTTTGCCCTGCAGGCGCAGCGGAACTCACTCGCTCCCGGTCAGTCCGTCGCCCTCCAGGCCAAAGGCGTCTCCTTCGGCACCCTGAGCCGCAGCGTCGACGGCACCTGGGACACGTCGCTCGTCGAAGGACTGCCCGCACCTTCGACCGAGACCGACGGCAGCAGCGCTCCGAGTCTCGTCATCATGCCCTTTCACCAGGCCGGCGCCGTCGTGTCGCTGCGTCAGTTCACCAACAACGCCTACAACCACCATCACGGAATCCAGACCACCGAGCGTTTCGGCACCAGCGATCCTGACGGTGACGGCTACACCCACGAGATGACCGCCGCCGAGGTGACTGCCGTCTCGCTCTATCAGGCCACCCTACCCGTCCCCGGACGCGTCATTCCGCGCAACCGCGAGATCGAAGACGCCGTGCTCAACGGCGAGCAGCGCTTCGCCGACATCGGTTGCGCCAGCTGCCACGTCCCCGAGCTGCCACTCGAAGACTGGGGTTGGTACTTCGACGAGCCCGGCCCTTTCAACCCCGACGGCAACCTCCAGCCCCAAGACGCCCAGGTCGTCACCGTCAACCTCAACAGTGCCTCCCTTCCCGGCCCCCGTCTCAAGGAGCGCAACGGCGTGACCTGGGTTCCCGCCTTCACCGATCTCAAGATCCACGACATCACCGACGGTACGCAAGACCCCAACCGTGAGCCTCTCGACATGCTGCAGCCCGCAGGCTCGGAAGGCTTCTTCGCCGGCAACGGCAGCTTCCTCACCAAGAAGCTCTGGGGCGCCGCCAACGAGCGGCCCTACTTCCATCACGGCCGCTTCACCACCCTGCGCGAGAGCATCCTCGCCCACGCCGGCGAAGCACTCCAGTCCCGTCAGTCCTTCGAGTCGCTGACCAACTACGACCAGGCCTCGATCATCGAGTTCCTCAAAACCCTCCAGGTGCTGCCGCCCGGAACCCAGTCGCTCGTCGTCGACGAAGACGGCCGAGCCAGAGTCTGGCCACCGCGGTAGCGACCAAGCCCGCTCCTCCGACGGCGCCCCGCCGTCG
>JANQPS010000755.1 GCA_028285365.1 Thermoanaerobaculia bacterium
CGAGCTCGTGCCGGGAATCGACTCCGACTCGCTTGGGGTCTTCTTCGAGAGCAGGCTCGGCGACGACGTGCTCTACGACGTGAACGCAGACGGTGATCCGGGGAAGCGGATCCTGCTGCACGAGGCCTTTCACCTGGTGTCGTCCCGTCTCTTGCCCCCTTATCCACGCTGCTTGCGCGAAGGTCTGGCCGAGGTGATCGCCGTGGCGCGCATGAGAGGCGACGGGCTCCGTCTCGGCGGACGCCACCCGGCCTACCGGGGTCGACTCTCAAACATGCGACCGGTGAGCGGAGACGCTGAGGCGACGTTGGCGCTGTTCGAAGAGGGTGAACACTCTCATGCCGACCCGGCTGGCGATCGAGTGGATGCCTACGCACACTGCTGGGAGCTGGCACGGTTGCTGGTGGCTTACGGTGTTGGACAACCGAGTCGCGAGAAAGGGCTGCCGCGCTACTTCGACGAGCTGCGCGAGGGCAAGGCGGAGCGGGTCGCTTGGAGCGCCGCGTTCGGAGGTCGTGCTGGAGGTCCTCGAACCAGGCCTGACGTTGGCCGGCGTGACCTTTCGTTTGTGATCGATCTCGATGCGGCAAGTCTGAAGGCTGAGGCCTGGCAGCGGGGTGGAGCTGAACGTCGGGCGCCTGTCGGAGCGCGAGAAGGCAAGCGACTGAGTGCCGCCGAGTCCGGAGCCGCAGTGGCTGGCTTTCACCTTCGGCGGGGTCGCCATGAGCAGGCGGGTGTGCTTCTAGGCGAGGCATTGGAGCGCGAACCTGATCTTGATGACGCCTTGGAGCTTGCGGGTCACCTGGAGCTCAGGGCTGGATCTCCCGGTCCGGCCCTCGACTTCTTCTCCCGCGCTGGCGAAGTGGGACCGACGAGTGACTGGGTGCTCGTGGACATCGCGCGAGCGGTCCTCGAGTACGAACGACAAGAGGGGCGGGAGATCAGAGACCGGGTCCTGACCGTCAGCCTGCTGAGGTCCGCGGTCGCAGAGCGTCCGGACCTGGCGCCCACCTGGCACCAGTTGGCCGAGATCCGTGCGGCGTCCGGGGACCGAGAAGGGGTCGTCGAGGCGTGTCGCGAAGGGCTGCGGCCGTCCCCGATTCGGGATGGAGTCACTTCCTGTTGGCGCACGCGCTCATGCGTGCGGGCGCCGACTCGAGTGCTCGTCGAGCGGCAGACGAGGCTGTAAGCCTCGCGAGCGCAAGCCGCAACACAGTCGATCTCAACAACATCTGCTGGTACGGGGCCGTAGCCGGGTTGGCGCGTCACGTCCTCCCAGCGTGCGAGTTGGCCGTGACGCTCGACCCTGGACGAGGGCTCTATCGCGACAGCCGCGCGCTCGCCTTCGCCTTGCTCGGCGAGCTCGGTTCGGCAGCGCAGGACCTGCGCGACTTCCTCGCCTCGCCGGACGCACACGACCCGGAGGTCGCGGCGCAGAGGACACGCTGGCTCGCGAGGCTCGACAGCGGCCAGTCGCCCTTCGACGCCACAACGTTGAGCAGTCTCGACGACCTGCCGTTTTGAAGTCAGATCGACTCGCACCGGCGGTTGTGACGTTGAGGAGACAGGCTCGTTTTCGTTCTCGTCGCCCAATGAAATGACAGGGTCGGAGCCTTTGGGCTGCAGTGGATGTCGGCTGCCCGGGTAGCATCGTCTCAAAACAGCCGGCAAGGAGCTGGAAATGAAGACGCTACGTTTGTTGGTGCTCGCGAGTCTAGCGGCGTTGGTTGCCTGTGGTGACGGTGGAGCCGTTTCCACGGAAACTCAGGGTGCCGCCCAGTCCGACGAGGTGGAAGAGATTGCGAGCAATCCCAACCGCAACGCCTACTTCGGTGATCTGCACGTGCACACCAATTACTCCTTCGACGCTTTCCTCTTCGGCACGCGGCGCACTCCCGACGAGGCTTACGACTTCGCGAAGGGCGGCGCGATCGAGCATGCCTCTGGCTTCATGATGAAGATGAAGAAGCCGCTCGACTTCCAGGCGGTCACCGATCATGCCTTCTATCTGGGAATGATGCCGGCGCTGGCAGACGAGAGCGGGCCCTACGGCAACCATCGTCTGTCCGAGATCGTGCGCGCCGCCACCACGCCCGAAGGGTCCGGCCGGGCCTTCCAGCAGGCGCTGGTGAACGTGCGCAAACATGCCCGTGGTGAACCGGTCGACGACGATCTGAACGATGTCGACGTGCGCCGCGACGCGTGGCAGGAGATCGTCGCCTCCGCCGAGCGCCACAATGATCCCGGCACGTTCACCACCTTCATCGGCTACGAATACACCTCGTCAGGACCCGAGACTCAGAATCTCCATCGCAATGTGATCTTCCGAGGCAGCGCCCACCCTGACGTTCCCTTCAGCCGTCTCGACTCGCTCAACCCGGAAGACCTCTGGGCCTGGATGGACGAGAACCGCGGCAACGGAATGGACTCGATCGCGATACCGCACAACTCGAACGGCTCGGCCGGCTGGATGTTCCAAGTCACCAACTTCGCCGGAGATGCGATCGACGCCGAGTACGCCGACCTGCGAATGCGCAACGAGCCGATCGTCGAAAACACGCAGGTCAAGGGTACGTCCGACACCCATCCGGCCCTGTCGCCCAACGACGAGTGGGCCGACTTCGAGATCTTTCCCTACCGTGTCGCCACCCAGGTCTTCAGCGAGCCACCTGGGGGATATGTCCGCGACGCGAACCTGCGTGGTCTGGTGATGCAGGAGACGGGAGGTTTCAACCCGTACAAGTTCGGCGTCATCGGCTCGTCCGACACCCACAACGCAGCCGGCTCCTTCGAGGAGGACAACTACTGGTCGAAGACCGGAATCACCGACATCGAACCCAAGCGGCGGGGCTCGGTGCCGCTGGACGAGCCAGGTCCTGGCGGTGAGGTCTACTCAACAGCTTCTTCGCAGTTCTTCAGCGCCTCTGGCCTTGCGGGTGTTTGGGCCGAGTCCAACACTCGCGACGCCATCTTCGATGCGTTTCGCCGCAAGGAGACCTTTTCGACGAGCGGTCCGCACATCTCGGTGCGCTTCTTCGCTGGCTACGGACTCGACCCCTCGCTGAGCACCGACGCCGACAACATCTCGAAGCTCTATGACACCGCCGTTCCCATGGGCTCCGACTTGCGGCCCGATGACGGGCGCTCGCCCGACTTTTTCGTCTGGGCGATGCGCGATCCTGACAGTGGCACGCTGCAACGGCTGCAGATCATCAAAGGCTGGGTGGAGAACGGTGAAGTATCCGAGCAGGTCTACGACATCGCTTGCTCCGACGGTGGTACCGTCGATCCCGATACTCATCGCTGCCCGGACAACGGCGCGCGCGTCGACTTGTCGACCTGCGAGCCGACGCCCGGCAAAGGCGCCAGTGAGCTGGTCAGTGTCTGGAGC
>JANQPS010000762.1 GCA_028285365.1 Thermoanaerobaculia bacterium
GGAGCTCGGGCCTCGACTCTTCGCGTGCGAGGCGCTCGAGGCGCCGTGCGAGGTCCTCGGTCTCTTCGACCAGCTGGTCCTGCGCCTTGCCGCCACCGCCACCGCTGGCCTGCTGGCCGAGACGACGCTTGCGCTCGTTCTCTCGCTGTTGGCGTCGAGCGAGCTCTTTGAGGCGCTGCTCGATCTCGTCGATCTCGTTTTGGACCTGCTGCTCGCGTCCGCGCTGCACGACTTCGTACTGATTGCGCAACTTGTCGAGCTCGAGCTCGAAGAGGTCCGCCAAGTCCTCCGAGAGCTGGCTGTCGCCACCCCCGCCACCGCCGGAAGGATCGAACGAGACCCTCACGTCACGAAACGTCGACTCCGCTCGCTGCAGACTCTGGAGTGCACGCTGCTCAGGTGCGATCGCCTCCTTCGGTTTCTCTTCCCGCAGAAACTCAGCAGCCGTAGCCATCTCCGGAAGTGCCTTCTCGAGCTCTTCGATGATCGTCTTGAAGTCGTCGTCGCCCATCAGGGTCGACCGGTTGCTCATTCGAGTGATCAGCGTCTGAACCTGTTCGGAAAGTCGCTCCTGGGAAAGAGCCACCGTTGCGAGGTTTTCGCTGTAATCCTTGCTGCCGAACTCCTTCTTGTCTCGAATGAGCCGGAACGTGGCGGCAACGACCTCGCGCTGTCGCAGCGAGAGGGCACTGTCCATGCCGCCGCCGCCTCCCATACCACCGCCACCGCCTTCAGGAGCCTTGCGGTACTCCTGGCCGAACGGACGGATCTCGATGAAGTAGATGTCACTGGTCTCGAGCTGTCCTGGCCCCACGTCGAGAGCCTGTGCGTAGTACGAGATGAAGTCACCGTCCTGGAGGTCGTACTCCTCGAGGAAAAAGGTGTGGGTAGCGGAAAGCTTCTTGTGTTGGCCACCGCTGCGCACCAACGAAACCTGTTGCTCCTCGCTGCCATTGACGGAATAGAGCAACCTGGCCTCGCGGATTCCATAGTCGTCCTCGACCTCGATCTCGACGAAGACTTCCTCGATCTTGTTCGCCTTGGTGTCGCGTCCCGGCCTGACGAGACGCAGCAGCGGAGGCTGGTCGCTGAGTGGGTTGACCGCGTACTCCGGAGAGGCCCGATGGACCTTGCCACGCGGATCCTCGAGATCCACCGAATAGAAGGTCGGATCACCCACCACCAGAGACGCGACGAGTGTTCCGTCCGGCCCCGCTTCGAGCGCGATGTCCTCAGCACCCTCGACTCGTAGCCAGCCACCATTGACAGGCACCGTCGGAGTGATCTGGAGTCGAGCAATCGTTCCTCGCAGAGCCGCTATGTCTCCGCCGTCTTCGATCGACTGCGGCGACAGCCCGGTGTAGCCCGGAAACTCCAACGTGAGATCGACACGATCGACATAAGGCAGCTCGACGACGTCGACCGTGTGGATCGAGGAGCGGATGTTCGTGGCTTCGACGAAATACTCGATCGAATCCTGCAGACCCAACAGCATGTACTCGAAGTCACTCGCGCGGTCCGAAACGCCGAAGAGCTCGATCGCGTCCGTGGGGTGCATTGCCTGGCGTTGCCACTCGGCCGAACCCTCGGCCTTGGTCACGAGCATCACGCGCTCTGACTCGAATCCCTGCAGTCGAGCGACGATGCGCTGGTCTGCTCCCCGAGCCAGCGTCACGTCGCCAGGGTTGATGTCGATCTGGTACGGGTTGTCGACCGCCGCCGCTCGCCAGGGCATCAGGAGAAGCATGGCGCCGTGCTGTAGGAAGGCAGGGCTCAAGAGGACGGCAAGAACACCTGCTCCGGCCACACCGGCGAGAGCTCCACTGAATTGTCGCAGGCCCTTGCGTTCGATGCCCTGCGCGTAGTCGATGTTCTCGCACTTGCGAATCGCGTCGAGCAGGAGCTGACGGTGCAACTGCGGTGACGCCTCGACACCGGCGCTCCCCTGCTCGAGCTCGACAGCGCTGAGCACACTCGCCTTGAGCGACGGCTCATGTTCTTCGATGTAGATCGCTACCCGGCGGTCAGGTACTCGCTGAAACAGTGGCAGTGCCAGGAAGCGGAAGGCAATGGCGATGACCGTGACCCACGCGAGTACCTGGAGCAACCGCACGGCGGTGTCCGTGTACAGGAACAGATCCATCGCCCACGCGGAGATTCCGAAGACCAGCAGTGCCGCTGCGAGGGTGACGGTGAGACCACGCAAGAAGACGCGGGTTCGCCAGCGCCGGCGCGCACCGCGAATGACGCTGAGCAGCTCCTCGTAGGGGAGACCCGAGGTTGCGATATCGACTGTCATGACCGTCTCCTCCTCAATGCGTACCGTGCGCTTCAGCGCAGAACGCTTCGATCAGGGTATCCCACCACCCTCTGTGGCAGTACCGGCAAGGTTTCAACTGCATCTCTGTGTGTCACTGTTCTTGCTGACGTCACTGTTCTTGCTGTCGTCACTGTTCTTGGCGCGATGACGAGGCAGTGTGGGTTCTCGCCCCAAACCCCGAGACGTGCGTCCGACCACACAAACACTAGTTGGCCCTCATGGCCACGCTGCGGTTCGAGAACAGGCTCTCGCCGAGCACGACCAGCAGTCCGACGAACAGCACGAGCCACCAGGCCGAGCTCCTCTCCGGCTCGTTGTCCTGGAGCGTCTCGCCAGCCACCGTGGCCTCCAGGTCTGTGGAAGGAGCACCAACCGCAAGCCGAAACTCCTCGAGGTCCAGGCGAGACGGATCGGACTCGATCGGATCCAGGTTGACTGCCAGCGTGACGAGCGGATCTTCTCCCACCGGCCGGATTTCGTAGAAGCCCTGCTGCTCCACTTCGACGAGGACTTCGTCGGAGTCCGCAGCGCGCCCCTCAGCACCTGAGTCATCGCCCGCGTCGGCAGCGATCCGAACGTCGTCGACGGGCGTCGTACTTCCGTCAGGCGGACTCAAGACGAGCTCTCGCTCTCCAGAGGCGAGCTCGAGGCGAGCTATGTCTCTCACCTGATAGGCCGGCTGAGCCGGCGTGAAGCCAGCAAGGTGGCGCATCGTGAGATCGACCCACGGCACGAAGGGAGGCTGTAGAGCCAGGGTGCCCCAATAGGTGTCGAGTGTGCTCAGATAGAACACGAGACGCCCGCTCCCGACCGTCCGCTCGACGAGCAACGGCGATCCATCGTCGAGCCGAGCGAGCACGCGATCCGAATCCCGAGGTGACACCGCTCGGTGTCGGAAGAAGCGCGCACCCGAGAAGTCGCCGCTCCGCGGCTGCGAGAACGGCTCGAAGATCGCGTGCGAGTAGTCCAGGAACGCCAGCATCCGGCCGTCGCGCGCCTGCTCGACCTCATCGAGGCCATCGAGAGAGAGATCAGCGGGAAGCTGCGCCGCGCGATAGCTGGATCCCACGACCACGAGAAGACCGCCCCCCTCGTTCACGAATTCGGCGAGATCAGCTCGTCGATCCGCCGCAATCTCATGAAGAGAGTCATTGACGAGCACGACAGCCGCACGGTCCAGCGCAGCCCGGTCGACCTCGCCTGCGGTCATCCGCTCGATGCCGAAGCGCGGCGTGCGCGCCGTGCCGAGCGCTTCCTGCGCGAACAGGCTGCGTTCACGCCCGCCCCGGTTGGTGTCCACGAGAAGGACTGGGAGAGCGTCGTTGCTCGACAACACGAATCGATACTCGTTGTCGACTTCGAGCTCATCTCCGTAAGCTCGGACCACGCCGCGGGCCAAACGAGAGGCTTCGAGCGGGAACGGATCGAAACGCACTTCGGCGCTGCCCCGCGCATCCAGCGTGACCACCTGCTCGGCCACCACGATGTCGTCGATGGCTAGCTCGACTCTTACCGGCTCGGTCCACTCTCCTCCCATGGCCGCGAGCCGAGCGCTGACGGTGATCTCCTCGCGCGCAGAGCCGGCGACCGGATCTCGATCCAGAGTGGCGCCGAGGAGCGTCAGGTTGCCGCCTTCGGTCGCGGACTCCTCGACATCGAGGAGTTCGAGCTCGACCCCGGGGGG
>JANQPS010000774.1 GCA_028285365.1 Thermoanaerobaculia bacterium
TGGTGTCGCCTCGTCCGACCGAGCCCAGCTCGCGACGCGAGCCCATGTCTTCGACGGTGATCTCCAACGAGGAGATGGCAGGGCCGGCATTACGTCCGACCTCCTGGGCCGTTGCAGAGCCCACGACCAGGCAGGCTCCAACTATCACGGCGGCAAGCCCACGCAACCGCGGGCTCTCGTTCGTCTCGTATCTGGTCATCGTGAACCTCGATCCTTGTAGTCGTTCCCTACGCGAAGAAGACGCCTACACGCTCAGACGCTCCCCCTTCTTTCACTCTAGTGGCCTCAGCCCAGTCACCTTGGTGAACGGCATCTTGGTGATCGTCATCTTGGTGATCGGGTCACCTTAGATACTGGTCACCTGAGATCTGGTCACTCTATTGGCCAAGCCCACTCTAGTGAACTGTGACGTGGACCGTCGCTCCCCACACCATCTCGCGCAAGGCACAACCGTCCCAGTCAACCACTTAGACCAGAAAGCGCCCCGAGAGTCACCTCCCGCGGCGCTTTGAGGTCGAGAGCCCTTCTCAGGGCTCCCGCGATCCGTCCGGCAGCGCGCCGGAGCTTCCTACTTCTGGAACGTGACCAGGAGGTCCGAATAGTCCCAGAAGTGCGTCGGAACTTCGACCAGCTCGCGATGCAGCGCCACCTGGAGCTTGAAGCCGTCCTGGACCGCAATCTGGTTCGACAACGTCCGGTCGGTCATGCTGGCGAGCTCGATTCCGTCGACGGTGGAGATCGTTGTCGTCGTCAGACGAGTGTTCGTGTCGTAGGAGTAGAAGACCTTGTAGGTCTGGCCCGGGGTGAGCACGACGTTGGCCGTCGTCCGGCGGGTATCACCTCCCGGGAGGCCCACGTTGATGAGACTCGTGAAGAGGTTGCGGTTGGGTCCACGCAGGTTGACGTAGCCAAAGGTCTGCCCACGCCAGATGTCGTTGCGGCGCAGCCAGAAGATCCCGTGAAGTCCGTCGGCTACTCGGTCCCAGCCTCCGTGACGGAACGTCACTTCGACGGTCAGACGCTTGTAGACCTCGCCATCCGGCAGCGGAACGTCGAAGTCGATGATGTCGTTGCCCGGCACCGGCGTGAAGAAGACACCCGGAAGAGTGAAACAGTCGGCGCCGTCCGGACAGACAGGGCCAGTTCCAGGAGCGCGCAAGCCGGAGTTGCCAGTCGTGGAGATCGGGGGCAGGGTGACCTCGCCGGTCGAGGTGTCGATCCGATGAGAGAACGCGGCGCTCGCGCGATCGCAGGTCACGTCGGCGCGCGCGTCGACCGCATCTCCGACGCCGATGATTCCCAGTGCGTCGTTCCAACCGTTGTGCGACAGTCCGGCGAGCGTCAACACCGTCGGAGACACGAGCGGGGTTCCGTCAGCGGCGAAGACGGTGATCGTGCAAATGTTCGTGCCGGTCGCCAGGTTCACCAAATGAAAAGACGTCTGGACACTGTCGCTGCGCTCCCAGTTCTGGAGGTGGAAGCGGCTGTTGGCGCGCGTCAGATTCGACGACGATGCGATCGGGATGATCGCGCCTGGCCGCGGCGGTCCAGCTGGGACGAGCTTGGCGGCAAAGACCAGAAAGTCGGATGCCGTGATCTCGAGCATGCCGCGGTCGGCCCCGTCGGTGAGGCCGAAGAAGACCCGGGTCGAGCCGGGAGGCATGAAGATCTCTTCGAGCTCCAGGTCGTCTGGACGCTCGGTGCCGTCGGCAAACGACGGAATGAAGTACGTCGTGAACGTACCGCCCTGATCGCTGGGGTTGGACACAGTGAGGATCGACTCGTAGTTGATTCCACCGATCTCTTGATCCGATGCCAGAGCGACATACACCGTACCAGCGGAAAGCGGCACGGCCGACAGGAGGAGGACGCCGAGAAGTAACAGGGAGAGGGGTTTTGACACTTTGAAGAACTCCTTTGTTCTCTGCGACTTAAGGGGTGTCGCAAGAGGCGACCTCTGGGCATGACAGCGAGAGATGGCACAGGCGACGCTCTGAGGTCTTCGTCGCCCGCCGCGGCTGAGTTCGGCAAATGCTACTAGAGCATGTACGGATTGCAAACCCTCACCGTCACTCGGGTTTTGGAGGGCGTTGTTGCGTACGGTCACGAGAAGCGGCGGCCGCGCCAGCTCTCCGGCTGCGTCGAGGGGAGACGCAAAGCCCGAGGCAGCGAGCGCATCATACCGGTGCCGAGCCCTGTGGACATCACTTTTTGACGTCCAGGATCTTCGGTCGTAGACCGTCAGCGGATGCACGGTACGCACGTCACCGGACGAGACCAGCTGACTGAACCGAGTGCTCGGTCCCAGTGACTAACCAGCGACGTACCCCAGTGAGCGCAGCCGCTCGCGCTCTTCAGGGGTCAGCTGCTGCTGGTCTCCGCCGAGCACCTCGCCTGGCTCCTTCTCCTCACCGTTGCGTCTCAGCCATTCGGCGCGCAGCCGCCTGACCTCGCGAGCCCCTGCTGAGCCATCGCCGTCCTGAGCACCGCCTCGAGCCGATTCCTCGGACTCAGGCGACCAGTCGACGAGCTCGAACTCTGGACGGTGATCGGAGTTGCCGCTGAGCGGCGGGGTGACGAGAAACGATCGCGTGACTCGTTCGAAGAGATCCTCCGGCGATTCGGACATCGTCTCAACCAGCGATTCGTCAAAGCTCGCGCGGCGCGCCAGGAAGTACTCGGGCTCGTTGGGTTGAAAGCGCGAATCGAGAATCACCTGACGCCCCTCCTCGACCATCGAGAACGAGTTGGTTCCGTTGCCGAGGTAGAGCTCTGCCAGCGCAGCCTCGTCGGGCCCAGAGTCCTCGGGCGAGAGGAACAGGCTGGGAGCGATGAGGTCACCGTGACTCCCCGAGGCACTCTCGGAGGTTTCGATCTCTGAGGCTTCGAGACCGACACTCTCTGCGATGGTCGCGAAGATTCGCGCGTTCGAGACCCACGGTCTCGGCTGGAGCCGCCCCTGCTGCGCAGTAGGGAGCTTGACGATCAGCGGCACTTCGATGAGGACCCGATCCAGGCTTCCACCGTGCGCAATTTGACCGCGCTCGCCGAACTCCTCGCCGTGGTCCGAGGTGACGATGACGAGGCTGTTGTCGAACTGCCCACTTCGCCGAAGCGCGTCGAGCAAGCGCCCCAGGAGACGATCTGAGTGGGCGACGTTCATCTGGTACATCGCCCAGAAGGTCTCCCGCTCGTCTTCCGAGAGCGCCCGCTCCGGGTCGTAGAACTGCTCCAGCTCGCTCGTCACGACGCGCGGTGGCAACTCGCTGGCCGACGTCTGGACACGATCCACGAACTCGTCGTAGCGCACATAGGGAGCGTGCGGCGGAAGAATGTGCGCCCAGACGAACTCGGCATCTCCTGGGAGCGACTCCAGATGCGCCACCGCTCTCTTGAGCTGCCCGAGGTTGTGGAACGCATCAAATCCCTGGCTGTAGCCGAACCTCGGTCGAAGCCAGGTGTTGGAGCGGTAACCGGTCGTGCGAAACCCCGCCGCCTTGATGAGTTCTGGCAACGTCAAGAGATCCTCGCGGAGGGTCGCTCGCTCAGCGTGCCAATTGCCGTGCCGCCATGGCTGGAGACCCGTGAAGATCGATGCCATGGACGGAACGGTCCAACTCGAGGTCGATACGGCCGGCGCCACCCACTCGCTCTCGGCAGCCAGTCGGTCCAGATTGGGCGTTAGGCCTGCCGGTCCGCCGAGCGCGCCGACGACGTCCGATCGCAGCGTGTCGATGGTGATCAGGATCACCGGCCCCCGATGAAGGGGCAGGGACGGCTCACTGCGACAGGAAACCAGGAGCGCGATCAGGATCATCGGCGCAACCAGGCGCACCACACTCCGTCGACTTGCGACGACTCTTCGCCCACTGGGCCCGGTACCGCGCGCGCGCTCCATGGGCACGCTGGGTATCTTGCGCATGTTTTGGGGCATGGTGGACTTGTCTTCCCGATTCACATCACTCTCCGGAACTCTCCGGAACTCTCCGGAACCCTCCAGAACTCCCCGGGCTTCGTCCTCCGGATTTCGACTCTCCCGAGCTCGCCACACGAGGGAACCAGACCCTGCCGGTTCGCGAAGGATACGGCACCCCGGCGACCTCGACGCCGCCTTCGGTCTCTGCCCGGTCAAAACGCCGCCCGTCACGTAACGGCAAAGATGCGTTGACAGCATCATGACGCTGCTTTCACAATGCCGCCATGAGTGTCTTCTCGGCCCTACGTCGTGTCGGGCTATGCCTTCTCGCCCTCTCTCTCCTCTCCCTGTGGCTTGTCGGGACTCCTGTCAGCGCCGAGGTCTTGCAGTCCGGGTCGCGCGAGCGACTGGTCGCCGCCACGGAAACGCCGCGAGGTGTCAGAGTCACCATGCGTGGCGCCGACCCGGTCGAGATCGCGCTCGGAGACGAGGCGTCGGTAGCTTCACTCACGGCCCACGGTGGCCGCTACCTCCTGGCCGGCAGTCGACGCTTCGGCGGCATGCGCGAACTGGTCATCGTCGGCGGCGACAGCGAGAGGACCTGGAAGCTCCCGAGCCCACCGAGTCAGCGCTACGACCGAACGAGCCCGGCCCTGCTCGCCGCCCAGCACAACGACCCCACGAACGGAATGCGCGCGGTAGCGTGGCTCGAGGGAGAGCACATGCTGAGACGCGAGGTCCGCGTCTCGACGTGGGACGGTGTGCGATTCGGAGAGCCCGTGGTCGTCGCGCCCAGAGGCCCGGGTTCCCAGGTTGCGCTGTCAGGAACCATCCTGGACGACGGTCGTCAGCTGCTCGTCTGGGCGGCCTACGACGGCACCGACTCGGAGATCATGTGGAGCGTCTCGGACGGCCGCTCCTGGAGCGAGCCCCAACGCGTCGACGCCGACAACTCGGTGCCCGACATCGTTCCCCGGGTGGTCAGTTCCGGAAGCGGAGCGACCCTGGCCTGGTCACGGTTCGACGGAACGACCTACCGCCTTCAGCTCGCGCGCTTCGACGGAGTCGGCTTTGGTCAACCCACGTCGATCGGCGGTAGGGGATCGCTCTATCCCAGATTCATTGCCGAGCGCGAAGGCCCACTCCTCTCGTTCTACTCGGCCCACGACCAGAGCTGGTCGGTCGTCCAGCTCGATCGCCGGACCCGAGTGGTCAGGCGCACGAGCATCGACGCCGCGAGTCTCGAGATCGACGGGCGAAGCGCAGGTCACCGTCCACAGGTCAGGCGCTGGAGCTCGACGAGCATCGAGCTCG
>JANQPS010000790.1 GCA_028285365.1 Thermoanaerobaculia bacterium
GAGGCCGAGCCGCGCATGGTGCGGCTCGTCACCCTGCGCGGGGACAACAGGTCCAAACAGTATCGGGCGGTGCTGCGCAGGGCGCTGGTCGTCGGCTCACGCTCGACCTGTGACCTCGTCTTGGCTGGCGAGAGCTCGGTGGAATCCGAGCAGTTCGAGCTCTACCAGATGCACGGCAGGGTCTACGTCCGAAACCTGGCGGAGCAGCACGAGACTCTGGTCAACGGCGTTCCGCTCACGGAGCGCCAGGTCGTCAATACGGGCGACCTGCTCGGCAGCAGCAGCTTCATCGTGCGCATTGCGCTCGACGGCTGATGCCCCGGCGAAGAGCGAGTTCGAGCTGAGGCGTTGCTGGCGCCTCAGCGCTCGATCGCGCCGACGGCGAAGAGGTGGTTGCGGGCTCGAAACAAGATCAAGTCTCCGCTGATCGCCGGCGTCGACATGAAGGTCTCGCCCAGTTCGTTGACCGCGAGCTCCTGGAACTCACGACCATGAGCCACTACGTGCACATCGCCTTCTTCGCTCGTGAAGTAGAGCTTGCCGTCACCAGCCACGGGCGACGCGGTGAAACCCGTCGAGCCTCCTCCGAGGCGGTGCTGATAGACGCGCTCGCCAGTGGCCAGCTCGAGAACCGTGAGCACACCGTTGTCCATACCGAAGTAGGCGAGGTCGTCGATCACGATGGGAGTCTGCATGTAGTTCCCTGACCGCGGGAGCATCCACACGACAGCCTCTTCGTCGACGTCTTCGCCCTTGCCGAGGTCGCCTCGGGCATCGTGGGTGATCGCGTAGATCGGACGCATGGCGCCATGAGCGCTGGTGATCAGGAGCAGGTCGTCGGTCACGATGGGCGTGGGGACCGGTATGTCTCCGCCGCCCTCGAGGCGCCAGAGTTCTTGGCCACTGTCGAGGGCGTACCCGCCGATGTGCTTCCAGCCGTTGAGCACCACCTGAGAGCCATCAATGTGAGGCGCAATACTCGGCGTCGACCACGTGGGGACCTCGTTCCGTCCGGTGCGCCAGACCTCTTCGCCAGACGCGAGATCGAAGGCAGCCACGAACGAGCCCTCTTGGACGTCTGCCTGAATGATGATGCGGTCGCCTTCGATCACAGGTGAGCTGGCGAACCCCCACTGCGCCCCCTTGACCTGGAAGAATCCGCTGTCCAGGACACCCAGGTCTTTCTTCCAGACGAGCTTGCCTTGCATGTCATGGACGTAGAGACCCTCCGAACCCAACATGCTCACGATGACCTCGCCGTTGGTTGCGGGTGTCGTGTTGGCGTGACTGGCCTTCGTGTGCCGCTTGATCTTGGGTACGGCTTCGAGCAGCTCGGTCTCCCAGATCGTGGCGCCCGTGGAGCGGTCGAGCGCGAAGAGCCTCCAGCTGTGAGGTGAATCGTCGTTGACGGGGGCGATGTTGCCGTAGAGGCCGACCTTGAGTGACGACTCACCCTGCTGTCGTACCGCGGTCAGCACGTAGACGCGGTCGCCCCAGACGATCGGGCTCGAGTGGCCCAGACCGGGAATCGGGACCTTCCATGCGATACCTTCGCCGGACTCGCCGTTCCATTCGATCGGGAGACTCGTGGACGCGCTGACGCCGAGTGCGTTGTGTCCTCGGAAGGCGGGCCAGTTGAGCGAGTCGGTAGCGAGAAGTGGTGAAGCCCAGGTCAGGGCCGCGACGACGGCCACGGCTCTGACGGCTCGGGCTCCGGGACGGATCGACAGGGACGGTGTCGGCGGGTGCATTTTGGACTCCTGGCGGTGATCACGGACTGATCGTGGGATCACGTCGGATGGGATCGGTGCTCGGTCGACTGTGGGGTGACGTTCGCGAGCTCGTTGGCCTCGACATGGGCTCTGGGCTTCGTCGATGAGCGTTGCCCCGATGTGCTCGGATTCGGAGTTGCGAGCCGCGCGACTTGCGCTATGTTCAGGCCTCAGTCTACCGGTGTGACGGCCCCTTGGGAGGTACCTGTGAAAGTTGGGATCTTCATGTTCGCGACGGACTATGCGATTCGCGCTGACGAGCTGGCTGTTGAGGCCGAGTCGCGGGATTTCGAGTCGCTGTGGCTACCGGAGCACACCCACATTCCGGTCTCGAGACAGACGCCTTGGCCTGGGGGCGGGGAACTCCCGAAGGAGTATTCGCACACCTTCGATCCTTTTGTGGCGCTGACCGCGGCGGCAGTTCGCACCGAACGGATTCGCCTCGGTACCGGGATTTGTTTGATCATCGAGCGCGACACCTTGATCACGGCCAAGGCCGTCGCCAGTCTCGACCGGATCTCCGAAGGGCGGATGCTGTTGGGTATCGGCGGTGGCTGGAACGTCGAGGAAATGGAGAACCACGGCGTTTCCTACTCGACGCGTTTCGCGAAGCTGCGCGAGCAGGTCCTGGCGATGAAGGCGATATGGACCGAAGACGAGGCCGAGTTCCATGGGGAGCACGTGGATTTCGATCCGGTCTGGTCGTGGCCCAAGCCGTGGCAGCAGCCGCATCCGCCCGTGATCCTGGGGGGAGGTACCGGCTACACGCGTCAGCGAGTCGTCGACTTCTGTGACGGCTGGATGCCCATCGCGCGTTCAGTGGATGCGGTGCTCACCGGGATCAAAGATCTCCAACGACGAGCCGAAGAGGCTCAGCGTGACCTAGCGAGCGTACCGGTCACGATCTTCGGTGCTGCGCCCAAGCCCGAAGACCTCGACGCCTATCGAGAGGCTGGTGTCGATCGCGTTCTGCTCCCGGTGCCGCCACAGGAGCGTGATCAGGTGCTTCCCCGACTGGACCGCTACGCGAGTGATCTCGGCCGCTTCTTCGAAGACGGGGAGTCGTGAGGTGAGCACCACTGAGGATCCAGGGCAGGTCACCCAACTGCTGCATGCGCATCGTGACGGAGACCAGGCGGCCCTTCATCACCTGCTGGAGCTCGTCTACCCGCAGCTGCGCAAGATCGCTGGACGGCAGTTGGCGGGCAACTCGGGTCAGACCCTCGACACGGTTGGCCTGGTCAACGAGGTGTATCTGAAGCTGGTCGACGATCGTGATCGCAACTACGCCAACCGGGCTCACTTCTTCGCGGTGACAGCCAGGGCGATGCGTCAGGTGATCATCGACTATGCCCGCAAGCGCACTGCCAAGAAGCGTGGCTCAGGAGAAGCCGCTCTACCCTTGGACGAAGAGCGCGTTGCCGTCGAGAGAGAAGCCGAGAACCTGATCGCTCTCAACGAGGCGCTCGAGCGCCTCGGTCAGAACGACGAGCGACTGCTCCGAGTGGTCGAGTGTCGCTTCTTCGCCGGCCTGACGACCGACGAGACCGCCGAGGCCCTCGACATGTCCAACCGTACGGTCGAGCGCTGCTGGCGCGAGGCAAAAGACAAGCTGCGCAAGGTGCTGTCGCGGTAGACGGTGAGCGCAGCGACGGTCGAGCGGCCTTTAGCGGATTCCCAAGACCTCCGGCCCTTGTTCGTAAAGGATGTCGACCGGGATCCCGGCACCTGTGAGCCGGTCGAGATCAGCCTGCAGCTGATCGCCGACGTTGGCGTAGGTGTCGAAGAAGGCGAGGGCGCCTTCGTAGTCGCCGTCACCTTGCAGGGTCAGGATCTTCTCGGCGAGAGCGTCGACGGCGGAGCCCATGCCGTCCATCTCGACGCGGTAGGTGCCGGTCTCAGGGTCGCGGGTAAACGCGCCACGCTCGGCGAAGTAGTTGAAGCGGATGAGGTTGGCGGTGCCGTGAGCGGAGGACGAGCCAAAACGAATCGAGCGGAAGATGCTGGCCATGAAGGTCACGTAGTGATCGGCGAGATCGACGTCTCCTTCGAGCTCGCCGCGCTCCAGCAGCTGAGTGAGCATGAACAGGCCGAGGACGTCGGCTTTGCCTTCTTCGAGAGCCGAAGACTTCTCCTTGAGAGCTTGTCTCACCGAACCGCGATCGTTGATCGTGTTCTTGATGCCGAGGCCATGGGCAACCTCGTGGAACATGGTGTTCGTGAAGAACGCGTCGAAGGTGACGTGCGTGCGTTGGGCTTCGTCGATCAGCTCACCGGCGATGGGTACGAGGATCTTGTCGAACTTGGCGCGCATGGCGTTGCGCAGCTGGAGTCGTCGCGTGCCACGCTCGAGCTGAACCCGCTCGTCGTTCGGCAGGTTGATCGCGATCGTCTTGGAGCCTGCGTTGGCGTCGCCCGAGACGTAGAGAACGTCGTAGGCGTTGAGCTCGGAGTCGGATCCCGGCGTCTCTCGACGATAGGCCTCCGGTACCGGAAGGTTCTTCTGGAGTCCCGGCAGCACGTCGGCATAACGTGAGAGCCTGGCGCTCCATTCGGTGTCTTTGATCAGCACGAAGGTCTCGTAGGCCGTCTTGTAGGCGAAGAGCTGGTCCTCGTAGTTCTCGATGGGGCCGATGACGAGCTCGAGCACGTTGTCCTTCATGCCCATCCACGCGAGATCCGATTCGTAGTACTCGTCCGTGACCAGCGCCTCGGCGCGTAGCCGCAGATAGCTGGCGAACGGCTCGTCGTCAGTGAGGTCGGCTGCGCGACGAAGGAGGTCGGCGACACGACCCAGCTCGTCAGCGAACTTGTCGTGGTAGGCCACGGTCACGAGCTCGCCGTCGTCACCTCGCTCGACGAAGGTATAGAGGCTCTTGAGAGCGTCGACGCGCTCCGCGTCGCCAGCGGCTTCGGCTTCGGCAATGGCGTTCTCGACCTCGCCCTGAGTCACGTCGTGGGGATAGAAGCTCGCCCCTGGGGGCTTGGGGCCGACTCCGTCGAGAAACGGCTCATTTCCACCAAGCCTGTCCCATGGGCCGAAGTTGGCGATCACGGCGCGACGCTCAGCGTCACCGAGACCCTCCAAGAGGCTGCTCGGCTCGCCGTAGGCCTGCTGCCAGTACAGGCCGTCGACGATCTCGGCCGCCTCGATCAGGAGCTCGATGACCTGCTTCTGGTTGTCGCTCAGCGGGAGCTCGGTTTCGACCGGCACGGTGATGTACTTGTCGAGGACACGTTGTGCCTCGGACGTCTCGGCTCCAGCTTGTGCGTCCGAACCGGGATTTGTGGCTCCTCCGCAAGCGAGCGCAAGAGATGCAGCAAGGATGACTAGCGTCTTGATGAAGCGCAGGGCCGAGCGCTGCGGGAATGGAGATGGCATCGAAGTCATGGCTCGCTCTCTCTTCATGTTTGGCTCTTCAAGTTTGGCTCTTCATGGGTGGCTCTTCAGGTTTGGCTCGTCATGGTTCGCGACTGGGGTGCTCGGCACCCTGGAGACCATGATGTCGGTGTCTCGCCGTCGGCGCGCCGAAGCGGGAACCAGGCCCGTGGGCCAGATGGCGCGAATCCTATCGGCGGGAAGCCGTATGCGCGGTGTTTTGACACCAAGCTCGAACTCGCGCGGTGCGGGTAGGTGTCCGGGTAGGTGGTGGTGACGATTGATACAGTTTGCCTCATGATCTTGCCCTCGAGCTTGCTTCCATCGAGCGCCCGCTTCGCTCGAGTCGCCAAATGCCTGATGATCGCAGCCGCCCTGCTCGTTGCAGGTTCTTCCCAGGGTCAAGTGGCTCAGGCGGAACCGCCCTACGATGGGCCTGATCGCGTCGAAGAATGGGAAGGCAAGCGCGTTCTGGTCGTCACACCCCATCCCGATGACGAGACGTTCACCTCGGGCGGGACGCTGGCCATGATGGCTGAGCGTGGCAACGAAATCCACGTGGTCGTCTACACCACGGACAACGCCGGCTCGCGTGACCCGGAGATGACGCACGAGCGCCTGGCCGCCATCAGGAAAGCCGAAGAAGAGAACGCCTGCAGGATCTTGGGTATCCCCGTCGAGAACATCACCTGGCTCGGGCACGACGACGGCATGCTCGAGTACGTCGATCCGCGCGAGCTGACCAAACAGGTCGCCAGACAGATCCGACGCGTCAAACCAGACGTCGTGTTCTCGATCGATCCAGGCGCTCCGTACGTTCAGTACCACAAGAGCGATCATCGCGCCGGAGCGGTGATCACTGTGGATGCGATACGCGCCGCGCGGTGGCGCCTGTACTTCCCCGAGCTAGAAGACGAGGGTTTCGACGCCTGGAGCGTGCCGCTCGTGATGTTCTACTACTCGGCACAGCCCAACTACACGGTGGACATCACCAACATGGCCGAGCGCAAGGCACGCGCGTCGGCGGCTCACACGAGCCAGTTCGACCCGCTCGTCGACGACTACGATCCGGCGAAGATCACCGAGGAGCACCTCGCGCAGCTCGCCGCATCGCTTCTGGCTCGGGCCACTCGCGAGAATGGGCGGGTCGTCGAGCGATTCCGTCGTTCGACCTCCTACTGATCGGTCATCGATCAGACAACCAAACGGGCAGGCGCTACGAAGTCGACCGGCGTGCTTCATGTGGCGTGCGAATGACATGGCGTGCGAAAGACGGTGGCGCGCGAAGGAGACTGGCGTGCGAAAGAGGTGCGGATTGAGAGGTAGTCGTGGGGTCATCTCGCTCGTGGTGATTGGTGTTGCGAGCGCCAGTCTGGCGTGCGGCGACAGCGAGCAGTCGACCCAGCTCAGGAACCATCCTGTTCTGGGTGCCTACCAACTCGACGAAGACCTCCGCCTCGACCTCGTGGCACAAGAACCCGTCGTGATGGACCCGGTCGATCTGGAGTTCGACGCGCAGGGTGATGCCTACGTCCTCGAGATGCCGGGCTACCCGGTAGCGGACGATGGTGAACGTCCGGGTCGTATCGTGCGGCTCGCGGACACCGACTCAGACGGTGACTACGATGAGCGCACAGTCTTTGCTGACGACTTCCGCTACGCAGACTCGCTAGCGCCTGCGTACGACGGTTTCCTGGTCGCCGACCCGCCCGACCTCGTCTACGTGCGCGACACCACGGGCGACGGAGTGGCGGATCTCCGTCAGACGCTGCTGACCGGGTTTGCCGTCGGCCCGAGCGAGAGCAACTTCAACGGTCTGCGGTTCGGTCCTGACGGCTGGTATCACGGCGCCAACGGCAGCAGTGGCGGTTTGGTTCGGCCTGTAGGGGCCCTCGAGAGCGAAGCCGGTTCGATCCGGGGCCTGGTCTTCAGGTTCCGAGTCGCGCCGAAGACGACCCCCGACGCCGTCGAAGGCGAGCTGGAGCTTGCCCGCTTCGAGACCACCGATCGAATGGGGGGTGGTTTCGGACTCGACTGGGACCGCTGGGGAAGGCGTTTCGTCACCCATGAGCAGAAGCACATCCAGGCCGTGGTGATGCCGCGACGGTACTTCGACAGTCGCTACGACTGGCCTCCGGAAACGGTAGAGATCTCGGACTACGGCCGGGGTGGTCAGACGATGATCTTTCCGGTGTCACGCACTGTTCAGCGTCCGAATCACCCTGACCAGGCTGGGATGTTCACCTCTGCTTGTGGCCTGACCCACTACGACGGCGAGGCGCTGCCAGAGCGGTTCAGAGGCGCGTTCCTCGTCGCCGCTCCGGTCCACAATCTCGTTCACGTCGCAATCGTCGAGGAAGAGGCCGGAGGTTTTGTCGCGCGCCGCGATCGCGAAGGGCTCGAGCTCCTGGCGGCGACGGACCCAGCGTTTCGACCGGTGAACTTCTCGGTCGGACCCGCGGGAGGGCTCTACGTCGTCGACATGTATCGGGAGGTTATCGAGCATCCCGAATGGATACCCGACGAGATGGAGGCGGAGGTCGACGTCCTGGCCGGTGCCAATCGTGGCCGCCTCTATCGGGTCGCAACGGCGTCGAACCCGTGGCCTCGCGACACTGTAGCGAGCCTCGCGGAGCTGTCCGATGGCGAGCTCATCGAGAG
>JANQPS010000796.1 GCA_028285365.1 Thermoanaerobaculia bacterium
GAAGAGGACCCGCAATGAGCGACGCAGATTCGACCGCATCTGGCTCGACCACGACTGGCTCTCCGGCGCCGGGCTCGACACAGACCTCCTACGAGGTGAGGCGCGGTGCGGCCTGGATCACCCTGCGCCGTCCGGAGGTGCGCAACGCTCTCTCAGCCACTCTCGTGAACGAGTTGGCCGACCATCTCGACCGTGCCGCAGCAGACGTCGCCGTCCGCTCGATCGTGATCACGGGCACCGGCAAAGCCTTCTGCGCCGGCGCCGACCTCAAGAACCCGCCGGGAAGGGCCGCCGAGGGGGAACGAGCGGTGGCCTACCACGACGTGCTGACCGCCATCTGGGAGGGCAGCAAACCCGTCATCGCTGCCATCAACGGAGCAGCCTTCGCCGGAGGTCTGGGGCTCGTCGGTGCGGCTGACATCGTGATCTCGGACGAGGACGCTCTGTTCAGCTTCAGCGAAGTGCGCATCGGCGTCATTCCGGCCATCATCTCGGTCGTCTGTCTCCGCAAGCTCGGAGCGCACCACGGCATGCGCCTCTTGATTACGGGTGACCGCTTCGACGGCCGCCAGGCCGTGGAGTACGGTCTCGCTCACCGTGCCGTGCCCGGCGACCAGCTGCAACAGGCCGTTCAAGACGAGATCGACATGATCAACCTCGGCGGCCCGAACGCCGTCGCCGAATGCAAGCAGCTGGTGCGGGCCGTCCCCAACTGGTCACTGGACGAAGGATTCCGGCAGACCACCACATGGAGTCGCAGGCTCTTTCAGAGCGATGAGGCCGCGGAAGGAATGGCGGCTTTTCGGGAGAAGCGCAAACCGAGCTGGGCTACGGCCACCGACCAAGGGAGTGACGAGTCATGACCGAAACCCTGCGAGTAGCAAATTGCAGTGGCTTTTACGGCGATCGATTGAGCGCGGCCCGGGAGATGGTCGAAGGTGGACCAATCGACGTCCTGACCGGCGACTATCTCGCCGAGCTCACACTCCTGATCCTTCTCAAGGACAAGATGAAAGACCCCAACCGGGGCTACGCGCGCACCTTCCTCAGGCAGCTCCAGGAAGTCGCCCGCACTTGCTCTGAGCGCGACATCAAGATCGTGGTCAACGCCGGCGGCCTCAATCCGTCGGGTCTGGCCGAAGCGGCGTCGCGGATCTACGAGGCCGAAGGCATCGCCGATACCAACGTCGCCTATATCGACGGGGACGACCTCCTCGGCAGACTCGACCAGCTCCAGGCCGACGGTGAAGAGCTGCGGCACCTGGATCGCGACATCCCACTCTCGAAGCTCGATGAAAAGGTGCTCAGCGCCAACGCCTACCTCGGCGGCGCAGGCATCGCCACTGCGCTTGCCGGCGGCGCCGACCTGGTCGTCTGCCCGCGCGTCACCGATGCCGCCGTCGTCGTCGGGCCCGCGATGTGGAAGTTCGGCTGGAAACGTGACGACTGGGACCAGTTGGCCGGCGCCGTGGTTGCCGGACACATCATCGAGTGTGGCGCTCAATGTACCGGTGGCAACTACTCCTTCTTCACCGAGATCGACGACCTCGAGCACCCGGGATTCCCGATCGCCGAGATGTATCCCGACGGCTCTTTCGTGATCACCAAACACGAGGGAACGGGCGGCGCGGTCACTCGCGACACCGTGGTCGCACAGCTGCTCTACGAGATTCAGAGTGAGCGTTACGCCAACCCCGACGTGGTGGCCCGATTCGACACCATCCGAGTCGAACAAGAGGGCCCCGACCGAGTGCGCGTTCACGGCATCAAGGGTGAGCCGGCTCCACGGCAGACCAAGCTGTGCATCAACTACATGGGCGGGTACAAGAACAGCATGACCTTCATGCTTCCCGGCCTCGACATCGACGAAAAGGCCCGGGTCGCCGAGCACGCCTTCTGGGCTTCGGCGGGTGGCCGCGACCAATTCGCGGAAACCTACGTCAAACTGAGACGCGGTGGCACCGACGGTCACGACGCTTTTGCGCTGCTGACCGTTGCAGCCCGTGATCCCGAGGAGAAGAAGGTCGGGAGACCGTTTTGGAACGCCGCCATCGAGATGGCTCTCGGCAACTACCCGGGCTTTCAGACCGTCCACTCGTCGCGCAGTGCCCTGGCGGTGACCGTCTACTGGCCGGCGCTCGTGAGCTCTAAGCAAATCGAAGAGCGAGTCCACATCGACGACCAGATCCTCGCTATCGAGCCGCCGCCCGAAGACTCTGACTTCACGCCGATCGTGCCTCCAGGACCGCCGAGCGGCGCCGTTCCAGACGGCCCCACGCGCAACGTGCCGCTCGGGGTCGTCGCAGGAGCTCGATCAGGAGACAAAGGCGGCAACGCCAACGTCGGTTTCTGGGCACGAAACACTCAGGCCTACCTCTGGCTCGAGGGTTTCCTGACCACGGAGAAGCTGAAAGAGCTCTATCCGGAGGCCCGCGACCTCGAAGTCTCGCGCTACGAGATGCCGAGCTTCCTCTCGCTGAACTTCGTCATCCACGGCCTCCTGGGCGAAGGAGTCTCTGCCTCACTGAGACCTGACCCACAGGCCAAGATGGTCGGTGAAGAGATCCGAGCCCAGCACGTCGCGATTCCGATCTCGCTTCTCGACTGATTCGCCGAGCGGTCCTCCCGAGGCTCGGCCGACCGAAGCTAGCGCCGGACGGTTCGGACCGCAGCCATTCCTCGGCGACTGCCTGTCTACAGCGAGCCTCGGTGCACTGAACCAGGTCACGAGCAAACGAGACATCCCGATGGCGGCGAGCGCCGAATAAGCCTCAAAGCCAATCGAAAACTGCAGTGTCGACCGGCCGATCTCGGCCCTGTCGCCGTCAAGGAGCCCCTGCATGAGTCTTTCCATGAGAACTGGCGTCATCGGAACTCTCTTCGCCACCCTGCTGGGCGGCTGGAGCCCTCCTGTCGAAGCTCGAGCCAGCGACTGGCCCACCTGGCGTGGTCCTGGTGGCAACGGAGTCGCGAGCGGCACGCCACCCACGACCTGGAGCGAGTCGAACAACGTCGAGTGGAAGACCTCGATTCCCGGCCTCGGGACTTCGACTCCGATCGTCTGGGAGAACCGCATCTATCTCACGACCGCGGTCGATACCGGGAAAGCTGGCCCCAACACTCCGCCTCAGGCGGGCGAGACCCAGACTCGAGGACGGCGAGGTCGCGGAGGACCGCCCGCCAACATCTTCAAGTTTTCGCTCATGGCAGTCGATCTCGAGACCGGGAAGGTCGTCTGGGACCAGACGCTGCGCGAAGCACAGCCGCACGAAGGCACGCACCCCGACGGGACTCACGCTTCCAACTCGCCAGTAACCGACGGAGAGCGCCTGTTCGCGTTCTTCGGATCCAACGGGGTCTATGCCCTCGACCTCGACGGCAATGTGCTCTGGGAGAAGGACCTGGGAGACATGCAGACACGTCTGGGTTTTGGCGAAGGCGCATCACCGGCACTGTGGGGCGACTCGCTCGTCGTTCAGTGGGACCACGAGGGAGACTCTTTCATCGTGACCCTGGACGCCAACACCGGGGACGAGCGCTGGCGCAAGGCGCGCGCTGAAGGAACGTCCTGGACAACTCCTCGAGTGATCGAAGTCAACGGTCGTCCGCAGGTCATCACGGTCGCGACGGCCAAGATCCGGAGCTACGACCTGGAGACCGGAGACCTCGTGTGGGAGGCGTCCGGGATGACCCTCAACACGATCCCCTCACCGGTCTACGAGGACGGCAAGGTTTACCTGATGAGCGGTTTTCGCGGCAACGCCGCCATGGCGATCGACCTGGCGAGCGCCAAGGGTGACATCACCGAGACGGACAGCGTCCTGTGGACCCTCGACCGCGACACGCCGTACGTACCCTCTCCTCTGCTCTACGACGGCCTGATCTACATGCTCAAGTCGAACGACGGCATCCTCACGGTCGTGGACGCAGCATCCGGCGACGTGGTCTACGGTCCTCAGCGGCTCGGCGACCCGGCCAACGTCTACGCATCGCCAGTCGGCTGGGGAGACAACGTGCTCTTTCTGGGGCGCGACGGTGCAGCCGCAATCATCAAGGCGGGGCGCAACTTCGAGGTCCTCAGCACCAACGAGCTCGAGGACCGTTTCGACGCCTCACCGGTGATCGTCGGAGACCGTCTCCTGCTGCGGGGCCGCTCGAACCTCTACAGCATCAAGGCCGGTAGCTGACCTTCTGACCCGGCGTCATCGATCGGCGGTCTTGTCGACCGATGACGTCGGTCTCGGTCTCTCCTCAGAAGCCGCGCAGCCGCGCAAATCGCTGGCGGTGATAGCCGGCGTCCCCAAACGTCATCTCGGCCACGCGTGCCCGCTTCATGAACAGGCCGATGTCGTGCTCGTCGGTCATGCCGATGCCACCATGCATCTGCAGGGCTTCGTTGGTGACCAGGATCAGCGAGTCAGAGCAGCGCGCCTTGCAGTTGCTCACCTGCTCTCGTGCATCGGCTCGCCCCTCGTCGAGGGACCGCGCAGCCGCCATGACCACCGAACGCGAGAGCTCGATCTCGACGAACATCTCGGCCGCGCGATGCTTGAGAGCCTGGAAGCTGCCGATCAGCACGCCAAACTGCTCGCGGGTCTTCAGATAGTCGAGGGTTCGATCGAAAGCCTCCGACATCAGACCTAGCATCTCGCCGCACAAGGCTACGGTGGCGTGATCGATCGCATCCGCGAGGGCTCCGTGCCCTTCACCGAGAGAACCCAACAGATCAGACGACACGAGCGGCACCCCTGAGAAGCGCAAGAGAGCTGCGTTGCGCGAGTCGATGCGGTGCTGCCGGACACAGGTCACGCCGGTGCGATCCGAGGGGACCAGAAAGAGGCTCACTCCGTCGGAGTCTCCTTCTACCCCTGAAGTCCGGGCCGAAACGACCCAGGCATCGGCCCCCCAGCCGTCGATCACCTGGATCTTCTCACCAGTCAGCGACCAACCGTCGGCGGTCGTCGACGCCTCCACGCCCACCCGCGAGGAGTCGTAGCGTGCCCCTTGTTCCTGAAACGCGGTCGCCACGCGTCGCTCACCGGCAACCAGCGGCGCGAGCCAGTCGCTCTTCTGTTCGTCCGTGCCCGTCGCGAGCAGCCTGCCGCTCAACAAGGCTGAGACGAGCGGCTCCGGCGCCAATGCGCGCCCCATGGCCTCGGTGACCAGGACGAGCTCCGCAAGTCCCATGGCGAGCCCGCCCACATCTTCGCCGAAACAGATTCCCGGCCATCCGAGATCGGCCATTTCGCGCCATACGTCAGGGCTGTAACCCAGTTCGTCGCCAGCGTCTCGCAACGCCCGCTGCCGCTCGACC